>SVFS01000058.1 GCA_015056725.1 Lachnospiraceae bacterium
AATGACTGTACCTTCAACTACCTCTCCTGTATGTATTGTTTTAAATGATGCTTCAAACAACTGTTCAAAAGTTTCTTCTAACATAACTTTGAACCTCCTCGATAATATTATTTGGGGTCGATGCCCCTGCTGTAATACCCACTAGCCGAACAGATTTAGGTAGTTCTAAATGCAAGTCATCCAGTGTCTGTATGAAATAGGTGTCAGAGCATTCTTTACTACAAATCTCATACAGTTTTCTTGTATTAGAACTGTGTGCTCCCCCTATCACAATCATGACATCCGCTAAAGCTGCAATCTCTTTTGCTTCCGTCTGTCTTTCTTCTGTTGCATTACATATAGTATTCACAACAATAACATTATAACTACTATTTTTCAGAATTTCAACTAAATCTTGAAATTTATTGTAATTAAATGTCGTTTGAGAAACTATACAAATCTCTTTATCTTTCGGAATATCCAATTTCTTAATATCTTCCTCAGATTCAACAATATGAGCCGTTTTCTCAGACCATCCTTTAATACCTTCCACCTCAGGATGTCCCGGATTCCCAATAATTACTATCTCTTTTCTCTGCCGGCTTTCCTTTTCCACAATATTATGGATTCTTTTCACAAACGGACAGGTGGCATCCACGCAGATATGCCCCATTTCTTCAATTGCAGCAAATGTTGCCTTATCAATCCCATGAGAACGGATAATAATAATCCCTTTTTCAACATTTTTCAGCTGTTCCAAATCTTCGATTACTCTCACACCGTTTTTTTCCAGATTACTTACTACCTGCTCATTATGAATAATGGGACCATAGGTATATATTGGCAGTTTCTGCACTGAAAGTTTTTGTTTTTCTATCTGTTCATAAACGGTTTCCACTGCGCGCTTTACACCAAAGCAAAACCCGGCACTTTTCGCTAATCTGACTTCCATCCTTCTTCTCCTGATATGCTTTTGATTTTATCTCCTGATAATTATAAGCATTCTCTGTTTCGTTTCATATCCTGTGATTTTTACCGGAAATTAACTTGCTAATGAAATGATTTTTGAAACCACTTCCTCAATCGTCATATCCGATGAATCCACTAAAATCGCATCCTCTGCCTGTTTTAATGGTGAAATTTCCCGGTTCATATCTCTATAATCTCTTTCAATGATATCCTGTTCAATTTTATCAAGCTCAGCTGTCATTCCTTTTTCGATAAGCTCTTTATATCTTCTCTCTGCACGAACCCTTGAACTCGCGGTCAGATAAATCTTCAAATCAGCATTCGGAAGCACGCATGTACCAATATCACGTCCATCCATTACTACATCCGTTGTTGCTGCCAACTTCTGTTGTAATTCCACCAGCTTTTTACGCACATCCCCATTTACAGAAGATGCGGATGCCATATTGCCGACTTCTTCCGTACGAATCAAACCATTTACATTCTCACCATTTAATAAAACAATCTGCTCCCCATCTCTGTATTCAATAGAAATATCTGCTTCTTTACATTTTGCACTTATTTTTTCACTCTCATCAGCAGTGATATTTTCACGAATCAAAAACAATGCCATTGCCCGATACATGGCACCTGTATCTACATAAATATATCCCTTCTGTTTTGCTATTCTCTTTGCTATTGTGCTTTTGCCTGCTCCTGCAGGTCCATCAATTGCGATACTGTAACTCATAGTTTTCCTCCTACCATTTCACGCTGCTTCCTGCCAGATATCCTGTGGACCATGCTATCTGTAAATTGAATCCACCTGTCAATGCATCCAAATCCAGCATTTCACCGGCCAAATAAAGCCCTTTACAAAGCTTTGATTCCATTGTTGACGGATTTATTTCAGAGACCTTGACGCCTCCCTGCGTAATAATTGCCTCTGTAAAATCTCTTGTTCCTGTAATTGTAAGCGGCAAATGCTTTATCAATTTCAGAAATCTCATACGTTCTTCTTTTGTAATAGCATACACCTTTTTCGTCGGTTCTATTTCAGACAGACGAATCATAACCGGAATCAACTTCGACGGAAACAGCCCATTTAACGCGTTTTTAAATTCTTTATGACTGTTTTCTTCAAAATCCCTAAGCAGTCTTTTATCCAGTTTTTCTTCATTCATTGCCGGTTTCAAATCTATTTCCAAATTTGCCATTTTACAACATTCTGCAGATGGGCAAACTTTCACGTAATAACTGCTTGCCGTCAGCATCAGCGGTCCGCTTACTCCGAAATGAGTAAATAACATTTCGCCAAAATCCTGATATATTTTCTTTCCGTCAACAGTTACGGTAGCCTGTACATTTTTAAGTGCCAGTCCCTGTAAATCTTTGCACCAGTCTTCTGCAATTTCAAATGGGACCAGTGCCGGTTTACAAGGTATAATTTCATGCCCTGCCTGCATTGCAAGCCTGTATCCATCCCCATTCGAGCCTGTAGACTGGTATGACATACCACCACAGGCAAGAATCACCGCATCTGCATACAGTTTTTTTCCGTTTTTCAGCTCTACCCCTTGTATTACGCCGGATGCAAGCAGTAACCTCTTCACTTCGGTATGAAGCTGAACATCTACATAAGCATCCCTTAACGCTTTCTGTAATGCCTTAATCACATCAGACGAGTGATCTGACACAGGGAAAACCCTTTCTCCACGTTCCACCTTAAGTTCACAGCCATTTTCTTCTATCAGCTGCATAACCGCTTTATTATCAAACTGATAGAAACTGCTGTATAAAAACTTTGGATTTGTCACTACATTTCGCAGTAGTTGCTCCATATCCGCCGCATTTGTCACATTGCACCGGCCTTTTCCGGTAATATATATTTTTTTGCCAAGCTTTTCATTCTTTTCCAGCAATGTTACAGCATGTCCCATTTGGGCAGCCGCAATCGCTGCCATCATTCCTGCTGCTCCACCACCTACTACTATAACCTGACTCATAGGACTCCATTTCTTTCTTACTCGTTCGTCTCTTCTTTATGACTCTTTATCTTCTTTACGAAGAGGATAATTGAGCATCGGCTCTTCATCAATAAAGTTAATTTCATCATTTAAATAAACCTGATAATTATTCCATACATTTTCTAACGTATGGAGACTCTTCTTTACTTCGGAAGGGCGTTTTAGACACATTGCTACCACAAGTGCATTGATAACACTCAGTGGTGCTACCAAAGAATCTACGATGGAGACCATATCTGACCTTGCCAAAAGATTACAGGAAGAATACATACACATTGGAGAATGAATACTATCCGTAAGGGAAATCACCTTTGCATTCCTGTCATTTGCAAATTCCATTGCTTTTAAGGTACGCATAGAATACCTCGGAAAACTAATTCCGATAAATGCATCCTTTTCACTGATACGAATCATCTGTTCAAATGTCTCGCTCATACTTGTAGTCTTCAAACAAATGATATCACCACGAATCATATTCAGATAAAAGCACAAAAAGTCTGCCAAAGGCTCACAACTACGAATACCGGAAATATATACTTTCTTTGCTTTTAAAATAATATCTACTGCCGTTTCAAAAGCAGCCACATCCAAATGCTCTACCGTATCTCTGATTTTATCCATATCAGACTGTAATACTGACGTTAAAATCTCAGACTTTGTATTTCCGGCGTATTTCACACCCATACGCTGAATGCCGTTAAGCTGATTTTTTACCCATTCCTCAAGAGCCTTCTGAAACTCCGGATAACCGTCATATCCAAGCATTGTGGCAAAACGAACTACTGTAGATTCACTGATTTGAAGTGTTTCACCGATTTTTGCCGCCGTCATAAACACAGCCTGGTCATAATGTTCTGAAATATAAGATGCAATTACCTTTTGGCTTTTGCTCATCTGACTGAATTTTTCGCCCATATCGGACATGAAATCTTTGTTATACATAAATACCTCGTACTGATTTATATTATTAACAATGCATACTGACATTGCATAATGATTCATACATATTCCTTACATGTGTGAATCACATCATACCATTGATGTTACGGTAATTTAGATTATTCTATCATCCCTTACCTACATTTTTTGTTAATGTTTGACGCTATTTAAATGCTTTGTATGCATCTTTTAACATCTGAATCGTATCTGTGATTCCAAGGTCATAATCCCCTTTGATTGTCATACATGCAATTCCATGAATAAAAATCCATATTCTCATAAAAAGTCCTTGTGGATCTGCGCAGCCTTCCTCTTTTGCCTTATTAATCTCCTTTATGAGATTACCATTCTTCCCATTCAGAAGTTCATATAAGGATTTCGCCTGCTTTCCTTCATTCATAAAAAGGAGTTTGAACAAATTGCTTTCTTTTTCTGCAAAACTTATATAAACAAGACCAAGATTCAGAAATGGTGTTTGCTGAATTTTAGGATAAGAATCATAATATTTTTCAAAAAAGGCAGCTCCTTCATCGATTACCTCTGCAAGCACCTCTTCCATATTTGCATATGCACGGAAAATAGGCTGCGTACTACAGCCCGCCTTACTTGCAAGCTTCCTTGCAGTAACTTCCTGATAGCCTTCATCTCTTGCCAAATCAAATGCTGCTTTCAATAAGTCATCTTTTAATACTGTCTGTTTTCTTGCCATAACCCTTCTCCTGTTCTTTTCACCGCACATTTTCCATAAAGTCATGTCATCCATACATGTAATAACACATGTTATTATAATTCTATTTGTTCTATTTGTCAATTTAACGGTATACATTTCCTATTTTTGTCATACTACTGTCCTTCCCCTTGTTTCGTATTTGATTCCAACTGTAGAATCACTATTTTTTTATTACTCTACTGTCATTTTCCACGTTTCATGTTTAGTTTTAACTGTATAAATTCTATTTTCCTATTACTCTACTGTCATTTTTCTCGTTTCATGATTCATTTCAACTGTAGAAACTACATTTTCCTGCTATTCTACTGTCCACTTCCTCGTTTCATGATTCATTTCAACTGTAGAAACTACATTTTCCTGCTATTCTACTGTCCACTTCCTCGTTCTATATTCCATTTTGACTGTAGAAACTCTATTTTCTTGTCTCTCTACTGTTGTTCACCTTATTTCAAATCAATTCATGCTACTCCAAGTCATTACAATTTGATTTGTTTCAAATTACTTCAAGTTTTTTTACAACAGATTCTCATCCATATATAAAAAGTTCATATTCACACAAATAACAAAAAGACCACGCTTTCCTAAGAAAGCATGGTCTTAAATAATCAATTCTTATACAGGATAAGCTCCGTTAGCTGTATCAGCCTGAGTCATGTCAACTTTTTCCTGCTGAGCCTGACGATATTTGAAGTAATCAACAGCTACCTGTGGGAATAAAGCGTAAGATAATACGTCTTCATCCTGCTGTTTCCACTGTTTCATTTCTTCTTCAAGCTTATCTAATTCGTTTGGTAATAAGTCTGCAGGTCTGCATTCGATGATTTCGTCATCACCGATAACTTTCTTCTGAACTTCAGCATTGAAAGGTTTAACTGTCTTACCATATTTACCGGATAAGAGGTCTTTTGTCTGACCTGTAGCCATTTTGTATGGTTCACCCATAAGTACGTTCATAACAGCCTGTGTACCAACGATCTGAGAAGATGGTGTTACAAGTGGTGGTTCACCAAAGTCTTTACGTACTCTTGGGATTTCATTTAATACGTCATCGTATTTATCTTCAGCATTCTGTTCTTTCAACTGGCTAACCATGTTGGATAACATACCGCCCGGTACCTGATATAACAGAGTCTTAATATTAACGCCCATAACCTTTGGATCAAGGAGTCCGTTTGCAAGACATTCTTCTCTGTATGGTCTGAAGTAATCAGCGATATCAGATAATAAGTTCTGGTCAAGACCTGTATCGTATGGTGTATCTTTGAAAGTTTCAACCATAACTTCTGTTGCAGGCTGAGATGTACCTAAAGCAAATGGAGAAATAGCTGTATCGATTACGTCTACACCAGCTTCTACTGCTTTTAAGTATGTCATACTAGCTACACCGGAAGTATAGTGTGTATGAAGCTGAATTGGAAGCTTTGTAGCACTCTTCATAGCGGATACAAGTTCATGTGCCTTATAAGGAACAAGAAGACCAGCCATATCTTTAATACAGATAGAGTGAGCACCCATTTCTTCGATTTCTTTAGCGATGTTCATCCAATAATCCATTGTATAAGCATCACCTAATGTATAAGATAATGCGATCTGAGCATGAGCACCTTCTTTATTACAAGCGTCAACAGAGCATTTTAAGTTACGAAGGTCGTTTAAGCAGTCGAAAATACGGATAATATCAATTCCGTTTGCTACAGATTTCTGTACGAAATATGCAACAACGTCGTCTGCATAATGACGGTAACCTAATGTATTCTGTCCACGAAGTAACATCTGTAATTTTGTGTTTTTAAATCCGTCTCTTAATTTACGGAGTCTGTCCCATGGATCTTCATGTAAGAATCTAAGGGAAGCATCAAATGTTGCACCACCCCAGCATTCTACAGAATGATATCCTACTTTGTCCATTGTTTCCACGATTGGAAGCATTAATTCTGTAGGCATTCTAGTAGCGATCAGAGACTGGTGGGCATCACGTAATATTGTTTCGGTAATTCCAACCGGTTTTTTAATCTGTTCTGACATTCCAATTTCCTCCAAATTTATTAATTATAATCAACAAAGCAATTCATAAAATCCTTTGGATTACATTGCTTTAGAATACGCCGAAGATGGCCATAAATGTACCGGCTGCTACTGCAGTACCGATAACGCCGGCTACGTTAGGTCCCATAGCGTGCATTAAAAGGAAGTTTGTAGGATCTTCTTCTGCACCAACTTTCTGGGATACACGTGCAGCCATAGGAACCGCAGATACACCTGCAGAACCGATAAGTGGATTAACTTTACCACCTGTTAACTTGCACATTGCTTTACCAAAGAGCACACCTGCTGCTGTACCAAATGCGAAAGCAATCAATCCAAGAACTACGATTTTAATTGTAGCTACATTTAAGAATGCTTCAGCAGATGTTGTTGCACCTACGGATGTACCAAGTAAAATAACTACGATATACATAAGTGCATTAGATGCTGTATCTGTAAGCTGTCTAACTACGCCTGATTCACGGAATAAGTTACCAAGCATTAACATACCAACAAGTGGAGCTGTTGTAGGAAGAATTAAACATACAACAATTGTTACAATGATTGGGAACAGAATCTTTTCCAATTTAGATACCGGACGGAGCTGTGCCATCTTAATAGCACGTTCTTCCTTTGTTGTAAGCAGTTTCATAATAGGTGGCTGGATAATTGGAACCAGTGACATATAAGAATATGCTGCTACTGCGATAGGTCCAAGGAGTGCTGTCTGTCCAAGCTTACCTGCAAGGAAGATAGATGTAGGGCCGTCAGCACCACCGATGATGGAAATAGCCGCAGCTGCTTTATCATTAAATCCTAACCAAATCGCACCAAAATATGCTGCGAAGATACCAAACTGTGCACTTGCACCGAGTAAGAAACTCTTAGGGTTTGCAATCAATGGACCAAAGTCTGTCATAGCACCAACTCCCATGAAAATAAGAGATGGAAGGATTGCCCATTCATCTAATAAATAGAAATAATAAAGTAATCCGCCTGCAGCATGGTCACCAATAGGTTTCATAATATCTGGATAAATATTAACCAACAACATACCAAAAGCAATTGGTAATAAGAGAAGTGGTTCAAATTCTTTTGCAATTGCCAGATATAAGAATACTAAAGCAACGACAATCATAATGTAGTTACCAACAGTCAGATTGAAAAATGCTGTCTGATGAATCAGATTGTCGAGCGTATTTACAATATAGCTCATTTTGAACCTCCTGATGTTTTTGTTTCAAATAATCATTTTATACGACTATTTATTTTAACTAGTTTAATCTAATTATAAAATTAGTTTAATGTAGCAAGCACTGCACCAGCTTCACATGGATCACCTACTGCAACATCAATACTAGCAACTGTACCATCCTGAGGAGCTACACATGGGATTTCCATCTTCATAGCTTCAAGAATAATGATTGGATCACCTTTCTTAACTGCCTGGCCTACACTAGCTTCAATTTTGAAAATCTTACCAGCTGCACCAGCTTCAACTTTCACTGCACCTGCACCACCTGCTGCTTTTGGAGCTGCTGCAGGAGCTGCTTTGGGAGCTGCCTTTGGAGCTGCCGGAGCTGCCTTTGGAGCAACACCTGTAGATGCGCCTTCTTCTACTACTACATCATATACGTTGCCGTTAACGGTAATTGTATAATTTTTCATTATTTTTTCCTCCTAAAAACAAATGTTATCTTCTAATAATAGATCTTACAACAAAACCATCTGTAGATGTTGCACCTTCGCTTGCTGCGATAGCTGCAGAAATAACTGCGATTAATTCTAAATCATCAGCTTCTTCTTTTTCTACAATCTGTGCAATTGTATTATCAACTGCTTCTGCTTTTACATCTTCTTTCTTAGCTTTCTTTGCAAATGCTTCTTGAATCTTTGGAATGAAGTTAAAGCAGGAAATAATTAAACTAATCAGAATCAGTACGATAAATACAGTACCCATACCTAATAATGTGTTTAATGCTGCATTTGTCATCAATTCACTCATATCATAATTGATATTTACAGACATATTTTCAAAATCTGTAAAATCTTCCATGAAAATGATTTCTACAGTAGCTGTTCTGCTTTTGTTACCTTTATATACCTGATCACCCTGTACCTGAACAGTTGCAATAATGTTTTCTTCATTAAATGTAACTTCTGTTTCACCCTGGATGACACCAACATAATTTCCTAACTCTTCCAGACCGGAAACCCATGTAGCAATACTTGCGTCTTCCATCAAGTCCGGATCTGTAGCAATTGCATTTGGCACTTCTGCTGCGTAATAATCACAAATAGACTCTGCCGCCATTACTACTTCTTCTTTGGTTACATATTTGTTAGATGTCTGTACGGTCTTTTCAGAACCACATGCAGTTAATCCAAGGATACAAGCGATCATAGTTAAAACTAAAAATCTCTTTTTCATACTACGAAGCACCCTTTCTAGACTGTTCCATGTTTTTTAGATGGACGGTCTTCTCTTTTTGTGTAAAGCATTTCAAATGCGCCGATTACATATTTTCTTGTATCACATGCTTCAATAATGCTGTCCACGTATCCTCTTCTAGCCGCTCCCTGTGCACTTGTCTGAAGACTAGCGTATTCAGCAGCTTTTTCATTAATTACATCTGCGCCTTTGCCATCATACATAATCTGTGCTGCATGTTTAGCATCCATAGATCCGATTTCAGCTGTTGGCCATGCAAAAGTAACATCTGCACCGATAGCTTTGGAGTTCATAGCAACGTATGCACTACCATAAGCCTGTCCAATGATTACGTTTACTTTTGGTACTGTAGCATCAGCAAATGCATATGTTAATTTAGCAACTGCTTTTGCCATTTTCTTTTCTGCACATGTGCAGCTTGCAAAACCTTTAACGTTTGTAAGTGTTAATACAGGAATTTCGAATGCATCACAGAATTTGATAAATTCAGCTGCTTTTTCACATCCTGCAGGTGTAAGAACTGCATCAAGTTTTTCAACTAATTTGCCTTCTTCATCATAGATTTCTGTACGGTTAGCTACGCAACCGATTGTCATACCATCTAATCTGATAAAGCCTGTCACCATGCTCTTGCCATAGTTTGCTTTTGTTTCAAAGAAAGCCATATCATCAGCAATCTGAGATAATGCGATAGCTGTATCACCTACACAGTTAGCAAGCTCAGCTGCTACTCTGTTTAAGTCGTCTTCGCAATCAGCAACTGCGTCATCATCACAGTTAGCCGGTAAGTAAGAGATTAATTCTCTAATCTGTGCATAAATTGTAGCTTCATCAGCAACAACATCAACGATACCAGCTTCTTCGCTCTGGAATGCTGCTGCACTTGTATCACATTTGCTGATTTCGTTACCATCGATAGCATTTGGAGAGTTCACAAATAATTTTGCTTTTGTGCTTTCCATAAAAGTAAAGTCTGTTAATGTTGGGAATACAGCAAGACCGCCGCCGCAGTTACCAAAGATAGCTGTAATCTGTGGAATAATACCGCTTGCGTCTACCTGTTTCTTATAAATTTCACCGAATGCGTTAAGTGCATCAGCGCCTTCCTGTAATCTAAGTCCGGCAGAATCGATAAGACCAATAACTGGTGCTCCCATTTTCATAGCCAGATCATAGAGGTTTGCAATCTTTTTAGCGTGCATTTCACCTACAGAACCGCCAAGTACAGATGCGTCCTGGCTGTAGACATACACAAGATTACCATCGATTACTCCGTAGCCGGTAATAACACCGTCAGAAGGAGTTTCTGTCTGTTTCAGATCAAAATCAGTAGCTCTTGCTGTTACAAGTGCACCAATTTCAACGAAACTGTTTTCATCGAGTAAAGCATTGATTCTTTGACTCGCTTTTGAAGTAGTGCTCATATTTGTCCCTCCATTTATGATAATATAAATAATAACTTTGTATTTGGTGGACCATAGTCCCCCATGTTGCATTCTTTGTGAGTATAACATAAAAAAGCATTAAAGCATAGAAAAATTTTCGCCTTTTTTTAAATTTTTTTCAACTTCTTTGCCGTTTTTTTACTTTCTCTTCCTGAAAAACAGACTTACCACTACTCTATCTTTCAAAAACAATAATACTTCTGTAAAATACAATAAAAACAATGCATATAATCCAATTCCGGCACTTCATTCTTTAAGACAATTTCATCCACCTTATATACTTCTCCGTTTAGTTCATACCAGATTGTACCGACTGTCTGCCCAGCTTGGACCGGTGCTGTTATTTTAGGCAAAACCTCCGCATGCACCTTCCATTCCTCCCCCGCTTTCATAAGGAGTGTCACATCATCCTGTGTTTCTCTTCTTTCTATCTTTTCATATATCTTTCCGCCGTATTCTGTTCCGATTGCATTTTCCACCTGTATTCTTGATGGATATTTTATCTTTCCCTCCATTTCCCGTGTTGACTTGTAGGAATAGGTATCCATCCCATATGCAAATAACGTTTTGCTGTCACTCCATTTATATGTTTTATGATTTGGCCAGCCACAGGCCAGTAATGCCACCACAAACGTCCGTCCATCATTTTCAAGTGCCCCTACATAACAATATCCTGCCTTTGATGTATAACCTGTTTTCCCCGAAATTGCATCAGGCATCATATCAAGAAGTGTATTGTGATTTCTGCACTGGAAATGTCGTTTCCCATTCTGTTCTGAAAATCCGTAATTTCTTGTTTGTGTAATTTCTAAAAACATATCCTTTTGTGTCGAATCCATAATGCAATAGCTCATGATTTTTGCAAGGTCCTCTGCTGTTGTTGTATGCATTTTCCCATCATGAGATACACCATCCAATCCATTCGGTGTAACAAAATTGGTATTTTCACAACCAATTTCTTTTGCTTTCCGATTCATCAATTCTGCAAAGCCCTCTACGCTTCCTCCAATATGTTCTGCTATTACTACCGCTGAATCATTATGGGATTCCAGCATCAGGGAATATAGTAAATCTTTCAAAACATACTGTTCTCCTTCTTTTACACCGAGATGTACTTTCGGCATGGATGCAGCATAGGAAGAAACCGTCGCTAATTCTTCCATTTTTCCATGCTCCAACGCCAAAATACACGTCATAATTTTCGTCGTACTTGCCATCGGAAGTATCTCCGTTTCATTTTTTCCATATAAGACACGACCTGATGCAGCATCCATCAGCACTGCACTTTTTGCATACAAAAAGGACGGCTCTTCCGTCGCATATACAGGCGTGTTCAATACCAAACTACCTATACACAACAAAATTGCCATCCTTATCATTCTCTTTATTCTTTTCATTCACACACAACCAAAGACGTATTCAACTTAAGTATATGTGTATTCCCGGTGCTTCATTCCCGGCATAAGGCATTATTTTTCTGCCGCCTGAAGTTTTTCGGTCTGTTCTTTCAAACGGTCTACCTGTTCTGATACCTGTAATACAACCTGCAGATTCTTTTCACTTGCGTCTAATGTCTCATTTGAATGAGCAGATACTTCTTCCATAATTGCAGATACCGTCTGTGTTGTATCCACAATAACCTGATTTGCTGCTGCGAGTTCATCTACCACACTGATTAATTGTTCTGCTCTGTCTTTTGCTTCTCTTGCACTATCAGAAATTAAAACAAAACTGTCGGAAGTAAGTTTTGCAGAAGTATTTTGTTTCTCATTATTATCAATCAGCTGATTCACTGCTTCCGCAACATTCTGAAGTGTTGCAACTACACTTTCAATAGAATCTGTAATTTTAACAGTTGACTGCTGTGTCTGGTTTGCAAGACCCGAAATTTCTGATGCTACTACTGCGAAGCCTCGTCCTGCTTCACCTGCTCTTGCAGCTTCTATACTGGCATTTAACGCAAGCATACTTGTCTGATTTGCAATACTTGTAATAATATCGATAATCTGCTGCATATTATGGGCCTGTTCTTCAAGCACCTGCATTTCTGACGAAACTCTGTCACCTGCCTGTTTAGAAGAATCTGCATTATCCATAAGATGCTGCATGTTTTCCTGGCCAATAGTAATCTGTGTATTTGCAGAATCCATACTCTGATTAATTGCACCGGAAACATCTGTTACATCCTGAATAAAGTTCTGGATTTCTTCTGTCTTAAGTAACTGATTCTGAATGGATTCAGCTGTTTCGTTTGTACCCGCAGACACTTCTGTCATCGCAGTTTTTGTTTCATTCATAGAATCATTTAAAATCTGCATCTGACCGGTAACGACTTCAACACCTTCTGTCAGCACTTCAGAAACTTCCAATATATTCTGTAACAGTCCTGATACTTTATTCTTTTCCTGATTTACAATTTCAAGCTTTTGTTCGTTAATTTTTACGATAATATAGTTTGCTAAAACAAGGAAACCACCTGTCAATCCAACTAATGCAATCTGTATCTCTGAATTTGCAATGGTAACCGCTTCCAAATTTCCTGCCAACAATACCATCACAACTTTCACGATATTAACAACAAATGCTCCTACTGCAATCATAAGACAGTACTTCATGTCCATATATAAAATAATAACGATGAACATCGGAATTGCATATGTAAACGCAAGAATATTATCTGTTGTAAATAATATGAACACATAAAAAGTACTGTATCCAACTCCCGCAAAATGTTTAATCAAACCATTTTCAGGATCCTTTTTGTAAGAAATAATCTCTAAAAGCACAGGAATTTCTGCCAAAGCAAAAAGAATCAATACGTAGGATAATGTCCTTGCACCTTTGAGCACTTCAATGAAATACGAAACAGTTAAAATCGATGCAATAATAGCATGGCAAATAACAACCGCCTTGTTAATACTTTTCTTTTCAGAGAATTGATACATCCCCTGTTCATTCTGATATTCTGACATACTCATACCTCCTTTGTTCTTCACTTCATTGTGTTTTTCTTTCGAATACGTTTTCTTCGTTTTTTCTGACCGTTCTCTATTCTATACTCGTTTATACGGTCTGCGATAGTCGTATAATCTCTTTCAAAGAGTTCTTCTGTCACCTGATATCGCAGTAAATCATGTGGTATTCTCTGAACAATTTTTTCAATCACCCAGACTTTACTTTTGTCTTTATACTTCGGCATTTCATTTATTTCCTGAATATGCGCAAGTTCCGGTCTCCATAAAATCCCAAGCTTTTTTTGTATATCCAAATTCGGATTATTCTCCGGCAGCCTCTGAACCGTAAATACAATTCCCCTTTGTGAACTCTCTGCAACCAAAATCCCCCAATGTTCCGGCACGTGCTCCATCACATGCATACTGTGACTTTTTCCAACCACGACATAATTTTTATCAAAGAACAAATCATAGTCCTTTACCTGTCTGGACAATCTGGCATACGTATCAGCATCACTTTTGATTTCGATTCCGATAATTGTCCCGTCTGTTACAGCAATAATATCTGCACGGGATTTCCCCATCATCTTTTCTTCTATCACACGTACTTTGCCATACATTTCTTCCAGAAAATCAAACAGCGGTTCTCTGATATCTGTATCATATAGTGTTTTTCCCATCATCAGATATTCACAACCTGTCTTGCTTCCGCTTCTGCCTGTTCTTTAAACTCTTCCAGCTGAACAGGATTCAGTTCCGGAAGTTCTTCCAAAGATTTCACACCGAAGCTTCTAAGGAACTGCTCTGTCGTACCGAAAAGCATCGGTCTTCCCGGTGCATCCATTCTTCCTATTTCCCGTATCAAATCAAAATCAAGCAATTTATTTACTGCGAAATCACAGCTTACGCCCCTGATTCTTTCAATATCAAGCTTTGTAACAGGTTGTTTGTATGCAATAATGGATAACGTTTCCAACACCGTATCCGACAATACATACTGCCGTGGTGTTTTGGCAATCTTAATCAGATATTCATACATATCATTTTTTGTACAAAGCTGTACGGAATTATCAAGCTCGATTAATTCGATTCCTCTGTTTTCTGTCTGATATTCTTCCTTCATCTCCATCAGAATCTCTTTTGTTACTTTTTTATCTTCTTCTATCACATCTGCAAGACGGCTGATTTCTACCGATTCTCCCATGGTAAATAAAATCGCCTCCAGCACCGCTTTTGCTTTTGCTCTCTCCACTGTAATTCTCCTTTTGTCTGTACCGGACATAAATCAATATTATGAACTATATGGATGTAATCATAATATCATCAAACAGATTATCCTGTTGGATTGTAATCTTTCCGATTTTCATCATTTCCAAAATCAACATAAACGTAACAATTACTTCCATCTTGCTATGCTGCTTTTCCAGTAATTGTCTAAAGCTGCACGTTTTATGAGATGACAAATACTTCTGGATATATCCCTGTTTTTTGTCCATATCAATTTCTTCTTTTTCGATTTTGCCAAAATCACTGCGGACTCTGTCAATCTTATCTTCCTGCCTTTTTAACATAAACTGGAAAATCTCATTCAGTTTAGAAAGCGTTGCATC
>SVFS01000003.1 GCA_015056725.1 Lachnospiraceae bacterium
GTCCGCCACTAAGTTTTAAAGTTTCCATCCGAAAACTTCCACTTTAAAACTCCGTTCGACTTGCATGTGTTAAGCACGCCGCCAGCGTTCATCCTGAGCCAGGATCAAACTCTCTTGTTTAATCTTTTTTCTGGTCCCAAAACTGCTCTCTGGCTTTTTTGTTTCCTCGTTTTACTGTTTAAGGTCGTTCATACATTCGTTGCTTGTATTTACGTCTTCGCTTTTTAAATTTTCTTCTGAATCTTCTAATAGATTCAACCGTTAGGTTTTTCTCTCTTTTTTAGAATTTTCAGGGTTGCATTACTGTTTATTTGTCAAGGTTCTTACTGCTCTTTCGCATCAGCGCAGCTTAGATATAATATCATGTATAGCAGACACTGTCAAGCAGTTAATTCAACTTTTTTTAATTTTTTTCATGTTGAATTTTTCCACCACAATTACGCGGTGGATTTTCAATATAGCATAGTCCAAATTGAAAGTCAATATCCAAATTTCAAGAGATTCTATTATTAAACAGAAATCTCTTTACATCTAATCAATATCCTGAATCAAAAAGAAGTGCTGGTATTCAGCACTTCTTTAATATTTAGTAGAGAACTAAGAAACGGAGAAAGAGGGATTTGAACCCTCGCGCCGGTCACCCGACCTACACCCTTAGCAGGGGCGCCTCTTCGGCCTCTTGAGTATTTCTCCATAATCATCCGAATAACGTCTCTACCAATATGCAATTACGTTCATTAACGAACGCAAGAGTTATTATACCCAAGGCACTCTTGTTTGTCAATGAAATTTTTATGACGTTTTTCTCTCACATTCTAAAGTGCAATATTCTTTGATTGCACTTTCATATAGGTTATTCCCCTGCGAATCAATAACAACAATCACCGGGAAATCTTTTACTTCTATTTTCCGAATTGCTTCTGCTCCCAAATCCTCATATGCAATCACTTCCGAAGATACAATCGCCTTTGAGAGTAATGCTCCTGCTCCGCCGATTGCCGCAAAATAAACCGCACTATTTCTAACCATTGCATCTACTACCGCCGAAGATCGTTTGCCTTTTCCAATCATGGCTGTTTCTCCCATATCCAACAATGTTGGTGCATATTTATCCATTCTGGATGCTGTAGTTGGTCCTGCCGAGCCAATCGGTCTTCCGTCACGTGCCGGTGATGGCCCCATATAATATATGGTACTATTTTTAATTTCAAAAGGAAGCGGCTCCCTTTTTTCAATAGTTTCCATCATTCTTTTATGTGCCGCATCCCTTGCTACATACATATGACCGGATAGTAACACAAACTCTCCTACTCGCAAATCGTTTGCAATTTCTTTTGTTATTGGTAATTGTATTTGTTTATTCATTATATTATATCACTCGTGTAACATGCCTATTTACATGGCAACAAATATTTATTGCCACCGGAAGTCCTGCAATGTGCGTTGCATACGTATTAATATGAACCGCCAATGCCGTTGTTGTTCCGCCTAATCCTCCGGGTCCGATACCCGTTTTATTAATTTTTTCAAGCAGTTCTTCTTCCATTTCTCTTATATACGGAATCTCTGAATGCTTATTAAGTGGACGCGTCAATGCTTCTTTCGCCATTAAAGCACATTTTTCAAAAGTCCCTCCGACTCCAACGCCAACAACCATCGGTGGGCACGCATTTGGTCCTGCATCCTTTACCGCTGTCAGGATTGCTTCTTTTACTCCCTCTATCCCATCTGCCGGCTTCAACATAAAAACACGACTCATATTCTCACTGCCAAAGCCTTTTGGTGCAAATGTTATTTTTACGTTATCTCCGCTTACTATATTATAGTGAATTACCGCCGGAGTATTATCATTCGTGTTTTTACGGATCAAAGGATCTCCTACTACGGATTTACGAAGAAAACCTTCTACATATCCCTGACGTACACCTTCATTAATTGCATCTGTAAGCAAACCGCCCTGGAAACTTACCTCTTGACCAATCTCCACAAACAAAACCGCCATTCCGGTGTCCTGACAAATCGGAATCATATCTTTGCCTGCAATTTGCATATTATCACATAGCTGTCTCAAAACCTGTTTTCCTACCGGAGACGCTTCTGTTTCTGTCGCTTTCGCAATCGCATCACACATATCTTCCGACAAAAAGTGGTTCGCTTCTATGCACATTTCTTTCACTTGTTTTGTAATCTCTGTTACATCTAGTATTCTCATCGGGTCCTCTAACTATTCCGCTATGATGGTATTCATTGTATCTTCTAATTCTTCCTGCGTTGCCTGCATCGGTTTCCATCCAATAAGCTGATTGTCCCATTTGTAACGCGGAATTAGATGCATATGAAAATGGAACACCGTCTGTCCGGCAGTTTCGCCATTGTTCTGAACCAGATTAAATCCATCACACTGTAGTTTTTCCGTCATTTTCGCTGCCATTCTTTTTGCAATAACCATTACATATTCTGCTTCATTCTCAGGCAATTCAAACAAATTCGCATAATGATTTTTAGGAAGAATAAGTGCATGTCCCTTCGTTGCCGGTCCTAAATCTAAAATCACTCTGCATTCTTCATCTTCATACAATGTCTTGGATGGAATATCTCCATTAGCAATTTTACAAAAAATACAATTATCTTCTCTCATCACTATCACTCCTTTTCTTTTACACTCTATCTGTTTCTTCAAACACAAATACCTGATCTAATTCTCGTAGCAAATTGAAGTCCCCTTTCATCTTCATTGCGCCACTCATAAATCCTCTTTGGAATGACATTCTTCCATATATAATATCATTCATCGTATCTACCGGCATTTGCATTTCTACATCCACTTTTCCGTCCTGATCATATTTGCAAACCAAATCCTTTTGATTGATTTCAATATATAATGCTTGTCTTCGATTATCAAAATTGATTCTATATTTTCCTCTAAATCCCGGAATCGGATTAAAATGAGTTTCAAAGGCTTTTACATATTCCATTTGCCCATCATCTTCGCTACTACCCATTAAATCTCTGAAAATACTTGTTAATTCTTTAATATCTTCTTTTGTTTTTTGTACATATGTATCATCTGAAACATATTGTGATAATTGCTCAGACTCCTGTGGTGTCAAATCTGTATTTTTCGTAATCGAAACCATTTGCTTTACTGCCTGATTACTTGCCGGAAGACTTGGCATCTTTTTATTAATCGTACGATACATATTTTCAGCTTTATTCTCAATCAGCTTATTATAGCCTTCGTTCACTTCCAGTATTGTACTATCTTCAATATATCCGCATATTCCACTACATGGCAAACCGCCTAAAATCTCCCAGGCTGTTGCCAATGCCAATTTTCCTTCTCTTTCCCCGTAGGTTGTAGACATTACTATCGGACACATATAAAGGCTTGCTATTTTATCCTTGTTTCCATATAACCAGCATGCATCCAGGAATTGCTGCATATAGCCACCGATACCATACCATTCCACCGTCGTCGCAAGAATAATTCCGTCAGCATCTTTTAATGTCTGGGGTAACGTTGTAATACTGTTTTTCAAGTCACACAGCTGAAATCTTTCTACTGTTACACGAAGCTCGCGGAACACTTCTTCCATTTTATTAATTACATATAATGTTGGATCGTCTATCAATCCTCTTCCGCCATAATAAATATTAATTTTCATATGTGTTCCTTTCGATTTAAATTATTGTTCTTCCTGTTTTACTCCGTCACAATCTATTATATCCGCATTTCTTTTTCTGGGGTATAACAGTTTTGTATACAATACTATCATTATCAAAAAGCCTGTTACCAAGCCTCCTATATGCGCTTCGTTATTGATATTTTCGGTTGTAAAACCTGTATACAGCATATAGACAATCATAAATGCTAAGCGTCCGGGCGTAATCTCTTCATACTCTTCTTTCGCGAAAAGAACTAAAAACAGAAGTGCTCCTATCAGACCAAAGACCGCACCACTTGCCCCTACCGACAGGGCTTCTCTTCCTAAAAATATATCCACAATTCCCGAAAAAACATTCGCCATTATCCCCGACAAAAAATAAATCAACAAATAACGGATTTTTCCACAATATCGCTCTACCAATTCACCTGATAAATACAACAATATCATATTTCCGGTAAGATGCTCTAAATCAGCATGAAGAAACATGGATGACACAAGCCGATAAAGTTCTACTCCAAAAGAGAATAAAACAGAATCAAAAGCACCTTTATTATATAACAAATTTCCGGTAATTGCACTTATAATAAAAACAATTACATTACCTATCATTAAAATGATTGTCGCATACGGCAAATTCCTCTTCATACCGTTCGCTCCTTTCCACCGTTTAACGATAACATGCTCCTCTTTTATCGTCAACGTAAGCACACGATATCCTCATTTGCACAATCTATAAATACACAAAGGTCACTCCGCCGAATATTAATTCATCCTCTGCTTCAACGGGAATTTTTTGATTCGGCCTTAAACGCATCCCATTTTGATATGTACCGTTTGTAGAATTTAAATCTTGTATCCAAACCATTCCCTCTTCTTCAAAAAAGCGGGCATGCATTCTGCTAATTGTTTGTTCCTCTATCACATGTGTTACTAAGTTTTTATCTTTTCCTATCGTACATGGAAGCTCTGATAATTCAAATCTATACTTTTTATATGCGCCTGTCCCATACAATTTTCGCTGTTTTGTTTCGCTCAAATCCATATATACTGTTTTTTCATTATCCCAAGCCAAAGTGCCTGTTTCTGCTTCTTCTCCTTCCCACTCTCCGTTTAGCATTGCTTGATTCATTTCTTTTCTTTCACGTTCTCTTTCTTCATCTTCTTTTTTGTTTCTATAGATACTTTTGCCTAAAAGAAATGCACTCAACGCAATCATAATACATGCTCCCGGCAAATATATTTTCCCCGATAAACAGGTTATAACGATTGTAACCAGCACAGACACAACCCATAAAACAATCTGCCAGATTCGAAAATCCGGTTTCCGCCTATGTTCCTCTAATTCATCATTCATTTCATTATCACTATTGATATTTTCATTAATATACTCTTCCCGACAGCTTTGACTACGATACATCTCATCCTGCGTTGTCTGAATATCTTCTTTATAAACATTCTCCTCCATCTCCGCAAAGTAAGGAGCCGCATCCTCCTTCATCCAAAAAGTATCCAGTGTAAGCTGTTTATTCTCCACCTGTTCATAAAACTGTTGTGCTAAATCTACCAATCTTTCATCACTATAATCTATTCTATCTATAAAAAAATCCGCTAATCCCGTCCAGTCAGCATCCCCTTCATATTCCGGCAAATAGACAAATTCCGCTTTCTTTTTATCGTAATTCCAAAAAATTTTATCCGGTTGTAAGCATATTTTAGCCACCGGCAAAAAGTAGTCCTGTGCATTTTCGATTGCTGCTTTCAACGACTCCAGCAAAGCTTCAAAAAATTCTTTTGCTATTTGTCTTTCACTCCAAAGCGTCTGTATGGTTTGCTTCCCTGTTATTTTATAATACAAAAAATCCTCTCCGTTTAAACAACGTTTTTCAACCTGTAAAAAGTATGGAATATCATTTTTGATTATCATATTTTCCAAAAAGTCATCTTCTCTTTTGCATTTTATTGCAAGATAATTATCTTTTATGTCATTCACAAAATCCATTTCTAACATATTCCTCCACTCTCCTTACATCACGAATAAACTCTACCGGTTTATATATATCAACACTATGTTCTGTATAAACCAACCAAAACGCAGGAAGGATTCCTTCACCGAAATCTCCTAACAGCGTACGAATCCCACCAACAAAAGATGCCTTTGCCTCATTTGCTTCTCTTACGATATCTGCCGAAATATATGCCAAAAACGGCTGGTGACATCTTTCCAACAAAAAAAGCTCAAGTTCTGTTTCATCAGCCTCTTTATTTGACGCTCTAATCAGCACTTGTTTTACCGCCTGCTCCGTGACACATCTGTCATATTGGTAAATTCCTATATAAAACAAAAAGAAAAACAGCAAAAGAAGCATCGGCATTAGCATTGCTGCCTCTACCGTATAAAATCCCTGTATGTTATTTATAGTTTTGTTCTTTCGTATTTTCCATTTTATAAATGTATTTTTCAGCATTCTTATTTAACCTTTCAAACTTATCATGACTGCTGCCATAAAAAGAAACGGAATAAATGGTATTTGGGTTTTTCTGGTTACTCTTTTTAATACGAAGAGCACTCCTCCCAGAATGCCTGCCATGATTAGAGCTATCGTACATACCATAATCACTACATCCCATTCCCATAAGAAACCCAGCAGCAAAATGCATATCCCATCACCCATACCAATTATTTCCTGTCTTATCCATGAAATAGCCAGAAAAAGAATTCCCGGAATAAACGCAAGCCACCAATCCGTCATTGTCCACTGCTTGTCCAAAGCCGCCAGTACTACTATTAGCGGCACAAAAAACAACATGCTCTTTCCCCAGATTTTTCTATATTTCAAATCATATATTGCATTACAAAACAAAAACACTAATCCGGCTATTTCCCGCATTTTGAACACGCTGACATACCTCCTGCTTCTGACATTTTTATTGTCTTTATCGTTCTTTTTAATCCATGACAATCCCTTGATGCGTGATAATTCGTCCCATAATCTGTAATAAAAAATGTTTCACACTTCATCCCTTTGCAACAGGAGCATGCATCATACTTTTCTCCATCAAGATTCCTACCATCTTTTATTTGCAGATAATCTACAGTCTTTACACTTGGATTCAAATAGCTACAGTTGTGATTTGTATGATATACGGAGCCATTTTCTGTGATATACACATATTCCTCTACCTGACTATCCATCGCAAAACCTTTCTCGATATCATATCCTGTCCAGGCATGACCATAATAACGGTTAGATATATGCTTTGTTGTTAGCGTCCATAGCGGAAATAACGGATGAACAAAATACGAGCAAGACATCTCCAAAATATCATCGTGTGCTTCATTTTCTACTTTCAATCCAACATTGCCAAGACTGACAATTTTTCTCCACACAGGCTCTTCATTTAATTCATTCACTATTTTTTGTTTTGTTACAGTGGGTGCCATATAATGACTTATTGTTTCATATATATTTTCTATATCAAGCTCCGGAATTACCTCTTCTGATACGTTTGTAACATACATATTCCGTGTACTAATTCTTCCATTTTGCCACAATGCTTCCGCCACACTACTATGAATCCGATAAATCTCTATTGCAGAAAATAGGTTCATAGTCAAAATCGAAAGAATTGGTAATACCAATGCTGCTTCTACTGTCATAGCACCCTTTTTCCATTTTTGTTCTTTCATCTTCATTCCTTAACAAATTCTTCCTATCTACACAGAAAAGAATAGAGAAAAACAGTCTTTTGCTTTTGGCCTGCGCCCGGAGAGAATTGATATGCAAAGTATATTCGTTGCAAAAGACCGCTTTCTTCTATCCTTTTCTGTGTCATCAATATGTATACAATCGCGTTATATCACAGGTATGACCGTGTCCGCTTATGAAAAATCCATTTACCCAAAATGCACTAAGGCACCCATCCATTTTGAAATGCTCATTGAGAGGTTTTTGTCGTATATCCATCTCAATAATATCTACTACACGGTTTATCCTCTTTTCCCCATCTTCCATGTAAAGGAATATTTTAAGATAATCCTCATATGAAAAACCTCTCTCGGAGGATTTTCCCGTTTCCATATTTTGTGAGTTTAGAATAATACTCAAATCTGTATTCCAGTTCTCACCGGTCTTTATAAGCGGCACTTTTCCTCCATCCAGCAAAACACGGACATCATATAAGCTTTCCATATAAGCCCACGCAAACAAAATAGATGTTTCCAGCATTGGCTGAATATGTGGTGCAACGGCTACTGCTGCTACTGACGCCGCTAACGCACTTATTTCTGCTCTTTTAGAACTATCCGAATACAAATAAGCCGCATTAGTTGCCTCACGCAACGCCACTATCTTATAAACGGTTTCTTTTAGATTATCCATGTCGTTATCTTTTCCGCAAAGAATATACTCTTGCTGATATTTCATAAAAGAGTCCTCTTTTTGTTCTACATAGCATCCGCATTTTTCTTGTATGTATAGTATCTTCAGCAATTCATCAACAAGCTCATTTCCTTCCGTCAAATGATCATCTATCAAATATCCGCTTCCTTCTATGGTTCTACCTCTTTTTGAATAATACAAATTCAAATCAGTTGCTACAGGAGATATTTCAGATGCATTTCTTGTTACCAATGCTAAAATCCCTTTGTTTCTGTTCTGATTTACATTTTCTGCCGGATTCACAATAGGAACCTCTTCCCTGATTTCAACCTGCTTTGTTTCTCCGGTTTCTGCGTCATATTCTTCTTTATAGGTGACTTTTACCGGTGTCCGTTCTCTGTCAAGCCTCTTTTGATTTTCATCACGCGTCTTTAATAGCTCTTCTCTTTCTTTATTTCCTGACAAAACAAAGCTATACGTTTCTTTTAAGCCATCCAGCATATCAAGTCCTAATTTGTTTTCCATATATTCCAGCATCTGCATTTCCAGAATTTCTCCTGATTCATCCAGTGCCATTTGTGCATACTCAACAGAAGCATCTGTTGTTACGATATCCCAAAAATTCGTATTTTCTAAATTCTTATTGGCATAATACCGGATATGTTTCTCCAACTCTGCAATATCTGCCTCTTCTTTCCCATAAGCCACATCTATAAAAAACAAATCATATTGTGAAAGTAATTCCTGATGATACTCTGCAAGTGCAGAGTGACATGCTGTATCTAATGCCAGCTCTGCTTCTACTTGCATCGTGCTTTTTTGCACACCTGTAATAAGTGTCATTACAAGCGTTAGGAGAATTGAGAAAATGAATATTGATACTATTGTTATATAGCCATCAAAGCTACGGTATCTATGCTGCTTCATACATTAAATACTGCTACTTTGTGTAGCTATTTTATCAAAGATATCATTAACAATATTTGTCAGCTGTTTCTTAAATATCATGACCAGTCCAATCAGTACTACGATAATTAGTATAATTTCAACTGTCCCCATTCCATCTTCTTCTCTCAAGAAGCTTCTTAATGTTTTTTTGCTAATCGCTTTCGTGTCCTTCATTATTTCTCCTTCCTATATGTATTAAAATGTCAAAAATGCAGGCAACATTATCATTACCATTACTAAGCAAAGCATCAGCATCATTGGCAAAAGCAGTTTCGTTCCGGCTTCTTCACCTTTTTTGCGTACATAATTTTTTCTCTCAGCAAAAGCTATTCTGCTCTCTTCTCTAAGTAAAACACTTAAACCCGTACTTCCTTTTCTGAGATTTTGTATCAATAAATTTGAAAATTTCAAATAAATCTGTACATTACATCGTTTGCCAAATCGATCATATGCTGCGGCTTCAGATATTCCGCTTTTCATCTCTTGAAGTGTAATCCACATTTCTTCATATACATATCTTGTTTGTGTCGATTTCTTTTTTTCATAATCTGTTACAATCTTTTCCCAGGAATGTCTTATTGACATACCTGCTCCCATATAGAGTGATAATTTATTTACCATTTCTGGATAATCCAGTATCATCTGCCCTTCTCTTTCAGTAAGGCGTTTTTCCAAATCCTGATCTTTTAAGAAATACAATGCAATGGCTATCATAAACGTAACAACAAATACAATAACCCACGTTTTGTCTTTTTTGACTGACCACTCTAAATGCATTCCATTTAATGTATTCGGAAGACAAAAACTTACATCATACTTGGTATCTTCTTCCGATATCTGCAGCAATTCTTTTATTTCTCTTTGAAACAGCTCCTCTTCTGACAGTTCTTCCAAATAGAGATATATCGGAATACAAAATTCCTGTCGGTACTCGTAATAAGTCAATATTGCTTTTATTTCTGTATATTGACCATTCTTCAGATTATCCTTTCTTAGCATTCCCTCCGAATCAATTAAATGATAATCACTGCACTCCCATGCAATGGAAAAGGGATATCCTTCTATCGTTTTTACTAGCTCCAAATCTTTGGTAATATGATTAAAACTTGCATTTTCTCCCAAAACCGTTTTCTCTAATTGCGGCTTCATCTCTTCCCAAAGCTTATCCAGCTGCGTTGTCGTATACTGCCTTTCTTTTACTGACAAAGCAATTTCTTTCACATCTCCGTTATAATTTACCTGTGCTTCTATTTCTTGTGTCCCTTTTAGATAGTCATTCCTGACAACCTGATTATCTATAATAGGCGATTGCACTTTCGAAGATATTAACAAAAGGCCTGTTAACAAAATCCCCGCCATCAGCACAAGCAATGTCATTCGTATTTTAACGATATAATATTTTTTTAATTCCTTTTCGCATGCTCCCGGATATAGATGAAAAATCACCTTCTTCACTCGTTCTGAAATTCTTTTTTTATTATTTGATTTTAGAAAGTAGTGACTATATATCCATTCTGCCACCTTATATGTAAAATCCTTTTTCATAATCCAACCATTTGTTACTTTCTTTTTTCATCTTTTTCTTAATCTTCAAATCGTCCATTTTCCAATCTATTACCTGAATGCTCTGCAATATAAACAGATTATGAAAAAGGAATTCTACCTCGCTATATTTGTATTTCTACCAATTTCTGTCCCCAAAAGTATGCCGTAAAATATAGTATCAGACACACTGTCATAACACCGACACCAAAGGTCGAGTGATAAAGCACATCAAAATATCCTTCAGAGACAAGCATAATGTATAGTACAATTGCAAAGGGAATGACATTCATTACTTTTTGTTCCAATTGTTTTTCCGCCAATACAACCTGAATTTCCCTGTTCACTTCTATCTTCTCTCCAATTACATTTGCGGTTTCTCCGATAATCTCCGTCAGATTTCCTCCCATTTTCTTTGCAATTCCGAAAACATCCGCAAATTCTTGTATTTCTTCTACCTGTGTTTGCTCTGCATAATGCTTTAATAGCACTTCCAGACTTACATTATTTGATATCCCTTGTACAATCATATAAAGCGCCTTATAAATTTCTGCCTCTTTCCCATATAACTGCTGCATTTCATGAACACTTTCCCGAAAAGCATTTTCTACAGAATATCCTGCACGTAAATTTGCCGAAATTCCCATAATAGCATCTTTAAACTGATTTCTAATCTGTTCCTGTTTTCTTCTTTTCTGTTTCTTTATTTTTTGCTTTGCAATCATTAATCCTATTGGAAAAAGAAAAACCGCAACCCAAAGTGTCTGATAAAAGAAATAGGCAAAAAACAAAAGCAACAACACTATTTCCACTATCAAAAATAATGTTTCCTTTTCATTTAAAACATTTCCCTCTTCAAACAATTTCTTACAGGAGTTTAATGCCTGCCGCCTGCAGCTTCGTCTCATTCTCCAGTTCTCCTTTTCGAATCAATTTCTCAACCGTATAATCATACTCCGCAATAGAGTTCAAACGGATTTTTCCATCCCGGTAATCACATACTTCAACAATTTGCAAAACCTTTCTGCTTTTGTCTTTCAGTCTCCCAAGATGAATAATAATATCTACAGCGGATGCAATTTGTTGACGAATCGCCGCTACCGGCAAATCCATCCCCATGAGTACCATTGTCTCCATTCGAGACAGCATATCTTCTGCGCTATTTGAATGCCCTGTACTTAACGAACCATCATGGCCGGTATTCATTGCCTGCAGTAAGTCAATGGCTTCTGCTCCTCGAACCTCTCCCACTACAATCCGATCCGGTCTCATTCGTAATGCCGATTTAATCAAATCGCGTATTGTTATTGCCAGACATCCTTCGGTATTTGCATTTCTCGTTTCAAGCCGAACAAGATTTTCAATTCCCATTAGTTGTAATTCGGCGCTATCTTCAATCGTAATAACACGTTGATCGCTAGGAATATAGTTAGATAATGCATTGAGAAACGTTGTTTTGCCGGAACCGGTTCCTCCGCTAATGAGAATGTTATATCCTGCCCGTACAAGCTTTTTTAGAAGCTGCGCCATCTCTTCATCAATTGCCCCTAATTCAATTAATCGTTTCATATCAATCGGTTTATCCGGGAATCGGCGTATTGTTACAATCGGCCCATTCAGTGCAATGGGCTTTAATACTACGTTTACACGAGAGCCATTTTGTAATCGTGCATCTACAATAGGAGAAGCTTCATTTACAACTCTGTTACATGCCGACACAATTTGTTGAATAATATCGTTTAATTTTTCTTCCGATTCAAAGGAATTATCCCATTTGGTAAGTTCTCCTTCCCGTTCTAAAAAGATATGCTCCGTTCCGTTTATCATAATCTCCGTAATTTGAGGGTCTTCAATTAATTCCTGTAAAACATCCAGTTGCCTTAATGCCCTGAACACTTCTTTACGAAGCTTCGTCCTATCCTCTAATGAAATTTTGCGACTTAACGAAAATTTTTGTATTTCTTTGTCAATTAGCTCCAACAGCTCTTGCTCTTCCAACTCTTTTGTAAAATCAATCTCTTCTATAAGTGCCTGACGTATCTCATTTTTTAACATTGCATACTTCTGTTTTCCGTCCCTTATCATGCAATAACCTCGCCTTCCATAAGCATTTTTTTAGCATATAAAGCGAGTTCACAACGGTTCAACCTCTCCAGTTCTGTTGGAAGACACTTAAAAATCGGTAGCTCATATTTGGCTGTTTTAGCTATAATATCTTCATAATTGTCACGCTTTAAAAGCAATTCATATTGTGCAAGCTTTGCTTTTGCCATCCTCTCATCCTTTATAATTGTGTAAATCCTGTCACATCTTTCCAGTATTTGAAAAAGTCCTCTTACCTGCTCACTGAGATCCAATAGCAGTACATCATATCCTCCCACTTTCCCAATCAGTTCCAATACACTTATCCATTCCATACCCTGAAACGTTTCATAATCCTCATATGAAACAGCCGGCGGAATAATATGCAATCCACTCAGCTCCTGTATCATTCCTTCTAATTTGTATAGAATTTTTTCTTTATCGCATTTGTAATAGTAAAGTAAATCTGTCAGATTTCCTGAAAATCTTCTTCCCATCAAATGTTCCAATCCTGAAAAACATTCAAAATTTATATACAGCACTTTCTTCTTCTCTGCTAAAACTTGTCCCATAGTAAGTGCTAATGTTGTTTGTAAAGCTCTATGTATGGGTGAATAAATCCCTATTATTTTCACCTGTTTTTCATTTTCCATATGAATGGGTGCAACCTTTTCTCCTTCGGAATAAGCCTGCATAACTGCTCTGTACAAGCTGTCTGCTGCCTGATACTTACAAATACATGTTACAGACTCCTTGGCTGTCATCCGCTTCTCTGTAAGGAGAATTATCTTACTGCCCGTATCCTTTACCCATTCTGTTTCAAACATTTTTTCCGTTATCAGCAACAGCTCTATTTTGTTATCTTTTAGAAAGCTCCTTAACTTGTCCTTATCTGTAAATCCATATACCTGAAAAGGTAATTCCTTTCGCCTTTGAAACAATGTTACCAAGCTGTTAACATATTCCTGAAATTCATCACATATTACTAAAATTGGTATATTCATTCTTCCTCCTATTTCATCATTTCAAATATCACAACAATTGCATGAGTACACGCAACCGGAATCGCAAAGTGTATTCCAGTCAGCCAATCTTTTTTTAGAATAAGCACTCTTATCACATTTCGAAGACTTCCATATAATGCCGCCAAGACAAGCGAACCAACTAAAATTATTAAGGATTTTTTGATTGGCAGATATAACCCAATCATAAGAAAGAGCTTACAATCCCCTGCTCCAAGAGCTCTTATTTTATAAAGAGCAAATAGAATTATAAATAAAATGATAAATGTTCCCAGCTGTTCCAGAATTAGAAATATAATCTCCGAAACAGTAGTTTTTTCTCTTAGTGACATTCCAAACAGTATGACAGCAATCAGCATCCCTGCACCAATTAATGCGTTTCTAATTTTTGCTGTCCGATAATCCTGTAATGCTGCCACCAGTGAAAATATTAGTGATACAACACTCAGAAATAACCACCTCTGTTCTTATTCATTTGTAAGTTGTTTGGATATTGGTAAAACGTTTACCTTGAAAAAGATTGTCGCGACAGAAACCTCGAACCGAGTGTCGCTTGAAGTAATTTGGATTATAGGAGTATTTTCTTCTCCTGTCTATACCTTTTCTCAAAAAAAATAATCTTTGTAAGATTTTCACACAAGTGATAAGAAATGTACTGCATAAAGCAAGAAAACCCCAGGAAATCCAAGCAATCCGCTTGTCAATATTGTAAGTGGATTAATTGCTATAATAGTAGAAATACCATTTTGTCCTAAAATAAAATTCACAAGATAAATACTGATTCCACCTAGTACCATCCGCACCAATACACGCAAAAGAAGTTTTGCCTTGTATTTCAGCAAGCTTATCAGAATGACTACACTTGTAACAATTCCAATTATCAATCCTTCATTTCCCATCGCATCTCCATTCGGAACACATCAATCCTTGTCCAAGACCGGCACTTCTTATTGATACATCTTATGACCTTTTAGAATTACTTATTACTGAATTTAATGTATAATCCATATTTTTCCTGCCTATACTTTATAAAGAATTTTTACGCGAAACCAGAAAGGATAGAGTATGAAATATTTCTTTAGTCATTCTACATATGATGCCAGTCTAAATACCTTATCTGCTCCCATTTCTTCAAAAGAACAGCTCATGCAAGACTTGCAAAAGACACGTATTGAACTCGAAATTGCATATTCCGGCTTTGATAATGTTACAGACCCCGCGCTTATCGACTGCTATATCTATAAGCTGAATGCTGTCATGAAACGTTACCAATATCTCATGGAAAAAGCAGCAGAACAAAGTCTGCTGCCTGAAAAGTCTCCTTATAATTCTTATGCTAAAAAACCTCTGTTAGAACTTCCTGTAGAAAAACTATCTACCATGGAATTTTTACCATAGGTGTAACCTGCATATACGACCTGCGTATTTACCATAACGCTTTCCCAGTTTCCCGTCTTTTCCAATTGGATATACGCATCTCGGAGTCTGCCTAGTATTTTTTCCGGATCTTCTAAATATGCAGTATCAAAGTAAGTAATTGCCTGTGCCAGTATGCGGTGAATGTATACATATAACTTCATCAATGCCGGTGCAGGCTCATACTTTGTATTCAAAGATGCCTGCAATTGCCTTATTGTATCCTGCGCTCTATGAATTGCATGAGAAAATTCTTTCCTGTCCTTCTTGTTATACGCATCCTTTGCATCTTCCAGATATATCAGTGCAATCTCATACAAAATTGTAATCATGGATATTGGATTTGCCTGAGATACTCTCAATGTAAATTCCTTCTTCATGCTGTCTGTCATATGCTATCCCTCTGTCATTTACTGTAATAACTGAAGCACCTGTGATGGTCTTTCATTTGCCTGTGCAAGCACAGATGTACTTGCCTGAGTAAGAATCTGATTTGTTGAATAGTTTGTATACTCTTCAGACATATCTACGTCCGTTATTCCCGAAAATGCTTCTGTCATATTTTCTGTTGTTACATCCACAGAGGAAATCGTTGCTTCCAAACGGTTCTGGTATGAGCCAATACGGCTTCGTACGGAAGATAACTTCGCAAGTGCTCCGCCCACTTCATCAATTGACGCCAATGCCTTATCTTTTGTCAGTACATCTGTACTTTCAATACCGAGAGCCTTAATTCCTACATCAGGAATACGGACATCTAATACCTGTCCTTCATTTGCGCCTACCTGTAAGGTCATAGCTCCAAGTCCTGTAACATCTACTTCTACTGCTTCCGCAGTTAAATCATTCTTAATTTCCAAGCTCAGTTCAAAACCCTTATCTCCTGATAATGTCACCACATTTCCCTGTACTTTGGAAACCTCTAAACCGGAGGTTTTGCCTGTTGTCTCCTTTATTTCAATTTCTTCTATCGGAGTTGAAATATTTCCATCATCATCCAGTTCCAATAAATCAAATTCAAATGTGTATTTACCGATTTCTACTCTGTCAGAATAATCAAAAACTTTTACATCGATATTATCTGTATATCCTTTTAAATCAAACGTGCCATCCAAAAGAGACTGTCCATTAAATTCTGTTGACTCTGAAACTCTTTGAATCTCTTCCTTAAGCTGTACCACTTCATCATTGATATTTGAACGGTCATTGTCGGACAATGTACCATTAGAGGCTTTAATAGCAAGTTCATTTAATCTTTGGAGCATGCTCTGGATTTCAGACAATGCACCATCCGCTGTTTCAATAATATTTACACCATCACTTGCATTATCATTTGCCTGCATTAATCCATCAATCTGGGCTTTCATTTTTCTGGAAAGAGCATAACCGGAAGGATTGTCTTTCGCTCTGTTAATTTTTAATCCTGTACTTAATCTTTCTGTGGATTTGGAAACAGAATCATCATTACGGTTCAGGGCGTTAACCGCTACCATTGCTGTTGCATTATAATTTATTCTCATATATGTCCCTTTCTCTTTCTGTCATGTTATTAGTCACATTCACAAATCCATTTGTAAAGTATTAAGCTCCGTCTTAATATTCATTTCGGACACTTTCCAAGAAAAACTTAGCTATTTGACAAAGTTCTCTTGCTGAAACTTTTTCTTCGTTTTCGCGTAGTCCATATTTTTCTTCTATTTGCTCAGATATCTTTTCCAGTAGCAAAAATGCTTTTTCTGACCTGTACTGTAATGTATTCGTAAAATTACCCTCTGCGTCAAAAGAATATCCTACTTTCACATATCCGTATTCTTCTAAGTCCATTTCAATTTCAACAGAAGGATTTTCGCCGGTATGTTTTACATGTACATTCATCACGGTATATGCATCCTCTATCTTTACCGGAATCTGATAATAAGATTTTTGGGATAATGATGCAGACAGTCTGATTTGCTTATACATGCTCTGCATTGCTCTTACATCCACTACTGAATTTTCCGGATTTGTCATTATCTTCTGAAGCATATCCGCAGTATATTTTTCCAAACGTGAAAAACGATTTCTCAGGCTGTCCTCATCCGTCATTGCATCCGTAATTTCATCACAGTAACGTTCAAACTCTTTTTCGTTGTCTTTTTTCGCAAGTTCTTTGTATACACCTGCTGCATCACTTATCATGTTGCTTGTACTGATTAAATTAGAAATGGTTATCGGCTGCTGGAACTGTTCTAAGAAAGAAACCGACTTTTCTGTTGCAAAAGCCTTTTGAATCTGTTCCGTAATAGACTTGCCGATTTCCTTTTTATCCACTCCCGCAAAACTATCATCCAAAAGATAATCCATCTGTCCACGTTTATCAGAACGTACTGCCGCCAACAAATTCTCTAATGTCAATTCTGCTGAGCTTGCCATGACATACCCCGTTGCTGCTCCGTCAGACTTCTCAACCTGATGCATAAGACGGTATATCCCGATAAAGCTTTCCCGTTCCTCTTTTGTAATATCTCCCGACTTCTCTAGCTTCTGTAAAAAACGTGCATAGCTGTCAGAAGTTTCTACAAAGCTTCTTTCTATCGTCTGAAGATACGCATCTAACTCCGTAATATCCGTATGAAGTACATCTACGCCATCCCGAATCATTTGTAAAACCCGGCCGGGCTTCATCCGTTCAAACAATTGCTGTACTTTTTCATCCGTTTCTGACGCCCTCTGCAGATTTTCTTCTGTTATTTCGATATTATTGTATCCTAAAATCCGAACAGCTCTGCGGTTTTCCTCAGACGGCTCTTTCCCCATATCTGCTAAGATATCATCCACATTTCGGAATGCTTTTTTAATAGAGTCTCCCATATCTGCCCTTGGCATGGTCTGCAACTCTTCATACTTTTGTGTTACCTTATTATAATCCTTCTGCAGCGGCTCATATACTTCGCCCGATTCGGCATAACCTTTCTGCAGTTCAGTTCCTTTCGCATGAAGACTTTCAATGGTAAACGCAATTTCCCTGGTAATTGCATATCCCAGTACCTGCATTGGCATGGTCTGCAATTCCTGCATTTTCTCTGTAATACTGCTCACTTCAGAAATTGCCATCTCTGCAAGTTCCGAGGTTGCCTGTTCTAATTCTCCTAAAAGCTCCTGCATTGGAACCACATCAATCTGAATGCCTTTTCTCAGCAGACGCAGATTTGTTTCCAAAGACATATGTAATCGTACTTCTTCAATCGCTTTTCTTGCTTGCAGAAATTTTGCATCATCGTATCTTCCATATGCAAATCCAACTCTTTTATGCGCCAATTGTAAGTTTTTTAAATGAATCGGCTTTCCTTCTTCTACAAGAACTTTTACATCATCCTCCGTAACTTCTGCCACTTCTTCCATAATACGTGCTGCCTGCTCGTATATTGACTCTGTCTGTGCCAGATTTACTTCCGAAGCTTTATTTCCTCTTGAAAGTCCTTTTTCAATTCTTCGTACAAGCTCCTCTGCATCTATCGGCTGCTTGAACTCTTCTAATTGCTGATACAGCAGAAGCGTTTTTTCAGTCAGCGGAATATCATGTTCCATAATATATTTTGCCGCTTCCTGATGTTCTTTGGTCACTTCCAGACCTGCCGACTCTATTACCTGATTCATCTGTTTTACAAACGCATCATCACCCATATTCAATGCAGGTATTTCCGAAAAGCTGCGATAATCTTTGCCCGCTGAATACGTAGCTTTATAAATATTTTCTACTGTCGGCTCCAATTCATTCTTCAGCATATATGCAAATGCAGGCTCTTCCAATCCTTTTTCAAGCGCCTGCGCATATGTTACACTTCCTAAGATATCTTTTAATGTCTCGGAATCCACACTATCTGTATAACCTTCGATTTCTGCCCCCGCTTTTGCAAGCTCCACCTTAATCTGATCGAGAATGGTAACGGAAGTTTCTATATCCATATCCGAAACCTGATAGCCATCTCCCATCATTTTTGCAAAATCTTCTTCGGAAGCAGTATTTGACATAACCGCCATATACATCTTTTGCAAGTCCTGACTTGGAAGTCCCATCTTTGTCGCCAGTTCATCCATAGTCATTCTCTCTTTCTGATAAGTTCCCGGCTGTATCGCTTGATTTCCGGAAAGATCCAGCAGAAAGCTTCCCATCGCCTCAGCAGAAGATTTGCTTTTTTCACTACGTTCGCCCTGTTCGGATTGTTTCATGCTATTTATTTTTTCATATGCAGTATCATTTGTAATTTTCATATATGTCCTATCCCCTATCAAGACAAATTTCCAACATGCTCCGCATGTCGCCGTGTCTTCGATTTATAAATAAATCGAGACAAATTTCCAACATGCTCCGCATGTCGCCGTGTCTTCGATTTATAAATAAATCGAGACAAATAAAAGAGTACATGTCTCCACGTACTCTTTATTTCGGCATATTATTCTATTTTCTGAAGATATTTAGAACTCAAAAACTGCTGCCCCATATGGTGGTAAATCGAAACTAATGGAATACTCCTTAAAATTACAAGCCACTTTCTCTGCCGTAATTTCTTTTTTAATCGCATGTCCGTTTCCGCCAAAACGTTCTTCGTCACTATTTAATATCAGTTTATATTTTCCTTTTGCAGGTACACCGACGCGATATTTTTCCCATGCCATCGGTGTCATATTAATTACAAACAATAATGACTTTTTACCATCTTTTGATTTTCGTACAAAGCTGTATGTACTTCTATCGGAATCATCGGCATTCATCCATTCAAAGCCTGCCCAGTCATTATCAATCTGCCATAAACAAGGATATGCCTTATACAGATGTAAAAGCTCTTTCACATATTCATGCATTCCCTTATTAAGCTCTTCGCCCAGAAGGAACCAGTCAAGCTCTCTGGCTTCACTCCACTCTCTTTCCTGTGCAAAATCCTGTCCCATGAAAAGAAGCTTCTTGCCTGAATGACCGAACATAAACGTATAGCCGTTTCGGAGATTCGCATATTTATCCACCTGATAGCCCGGCATTTTATTTACCATAGAACATTTCAAATGAACTACCTCATCATGTGATAATGGCAATATATAATTCTCACTACTGTTATATGACATTGCAAATGTCATCGCATAGTGATTATTTTTTCTGAAATAAGGATCTAATTTCATGTACTCGCAGAAATCATGCATCCAACCCATGTTCCACTTGAAAGTAAATCCAAGGCCATCGTCCTCTACATTTCCTGTTACTTTTGGCCATGCCGTGGATTCTTCTGCTATTGTTACAAATCCCGGATACATTCCTTTTACAACGGAATTCAAATGTTTGAAGAATTCAATTGCCTCCAAGTTTTGGTTGCCACCGTATTTATTGGCAACCCATTGTCCGTCTTTTTTTCCATAATCCAAATAAAGCATAGATGCTACCGCATCAACACGGATACCGTCAATATGGAATTCACGAATCCAATACAATACATTTGCAATCAGGAAATTCTTCACTTCTGTCTTTCCATAATTGAAAATCTTTGTACCCCAGTCAGGATGTTCTCCGATTCTTGGGTCAGGATGTTCAAAAATGCACTGGCCATCGAAGCATCCAAGTCCATGAGCGTCCGTAGCAAAATGGGCCGGCACCCAATCAAGAATGACACCTATGTCATTTTGATGGAGTTTATTGATTAGATACATAAAATCTTTTGGATTGCCATGTCTTGCTGTTGGTGCATAATACCCTGTTACCTGATAACCCCAGGAACCGTCAAACGGATACTCTGCCACACCCATAAGTTCCACATGTGTATAGCCCATTTCTTTTAAATAATCTGTAATACGGTCTGCAAATTCACGATAATTATAAAACCCATCCTCTGTTCCGTCAGGATGTTTCATCCATGAACCAATATGACACTCATATATCGACATTGGCTGTTCCAGCACATCCTGTTTTTCTCTCTTTGCAAGCCATTTTTTATCTGCCCAGTCAAAACCGTTTAAATCTGTTGTTTTTGAAGCATTTCCCGGTCTCATTTCTGCATAATTGGCAAATGGGTCTGCTTTGTATAAGCAATCTCCCTTGTCCGTCATAACAACATATTTATACATCTGGTTTTCTACAACACCCGGAACGAATCCGCCCCAAATACCACCATTACCAAGCTTCTGTAATGGATTGGCAGATTCACTCCATCCATTAAATTCACCTGCAACAGATACTTCTTTGGCGTTTGGAGCCCAAACAGCGAAATAGTATCCTTCCTGTTTATCCTCAATAGATTTATGCGCTCCTAATTTTTTGTAGATATCATAATGAGTTCCTTGTGCAAATAAGTACTGATCATCTTCGGAAATAAATACTTTTTCTATTTTTTGTCCTTTTGCCATATTAACCCCCTTCGGTAACCCCTACCGATTATTAATAGTTGTAAAAGAAATCTTCCTCACGAAGAACTATCATATCTTCACTGTCATATCGTTTTCCAAAAAGAATATCAAAGAAATGCTTTGGTGTCTTCTTGTCTGCATGTTCAATCGCTTCATTAATAATGGCTCGTACATCGCCTTTATTTACAGCATGGTCAAGCGTCTGCATATCTGCAATTCGTGTATGTAATGCCAGCACACCCATTGCATCCATGCCATACTCTAAGTCGTACGCATACTTTTTACCATAGGCCACAAGTGCATCGTCCGACATTGCTTCTACATCAAATCTGGCATTAAATGATTCTTTGAGTACACCGTATTTATGTAGCAATGCATTAATTGCAATTTTAGTATCTACCAAAATAACAACCACGCCTCTGTTTTCATTTCGAAGTGCTTTCGCAAGACCTTCTACTGTTTCCTGACTTAACTTACCTGCTGCCTCTACAATAATCGCACCATTTTTCAGCTTGTCCACAACCTCTTGCGGATTCTTCTTATTAAGTGCTTCTGCTGTCAGTTTCGCCGCCTTTCCGGAGAAATTGCCATCCGACAATTGGAATTCACGTACGATATTTTTCGCAAACTTCATTGTTCCGGATTCCGCTTCGCCCGCAACAAGTACATTTCCTGTATGCGCTGCCAGACTCATATTATCCAACATGGATAGAAGTTGTTCTTTCGACTTCTGGGTAAATGTAAAGCTTCCGAACAATTCCTTTTCTTCTTCTGTCAGCTCTCTGTCATATACCGGTGTTTTATCACTCTTTATCGTTTTTGGCTCTGCCTCTTTTACAACAGGCTGTTCAATATCATCCGCTGCTTCTTCAATAACCTTTTCTGCTTCTACGATTTCTTCCTCAGATGCTTCTTCTTCCAAAATTTCTTCTTCGACAACTTCTTCTGTCTCCGGAATCTCTTCCTCGACAGCTTCTTCTGTCTCCGGAATTTCTTCCTCGACAACTTCTTCTGTCTCCAAAATTTCTTCCTCGATAACCTCTTCTACATCAAAGATTTCTTCCTCAGAAAACTCTTCCGCATCGTCTGTCTCTTCTTCAATAAACTCTTCCGGGTAAGTTACTTCTTCATCAATAAGCTCATCTTCGGAAATCATTTCATCATCAGAAAATTCTTCTGCCGCAACAGCTTCCATATCTGCCATTGCTTCTATTACCTCATCATCAATGATATCAATTTCATCGACTTCGATAATTTCATCATTTTGCAGGCGTTCCAGCAATCCGCCTCGTGCGGCCTGATCAAATTCTGCAAAAATGTCACCTGTCTGATCAAGCACTCGTTGTTTTACATCTCTCTTTAACTGCTCTTCTTTTTCCTTTTTCCAGTTTTCCCATTCTGTCAAAATATCCTGAATGTTCAACTGACCGGTAATCTGTTTTTCAACCTGATTTCTTTCCGGAAGGAACAAGGATAACTGTCCATCAGCCTCCTGAGACAGTACATCATCAAAACCGGATTTCTTAGCAAAATCTGTGGGCTGAAGTGTTTTTTCTTCCGGTGCTTTTAATATTCCTTCATTATTTGGAACAATTACTTTTTTAATGCTTGACTCTTCACTCGGCATTTCAAAAGTAGGTTTTGCCTCGACTGTTTTTTCAGGTTGCTTTTCTGCCTCTGTCTGCTGTGCCACTTCACTCATGTCTACCGTATTCGGATCTTCAAAGAAAATCTCTTCTGAATCCGGTATCTGAGGTACTTCCTGTGTTTCTTCGAGCATCGGTGCAAATATTTTTCTGGTAATCTCGTCTTCTAAGGAATCCTCTTCTTCTGCATCTTCTACAGCTTCTTCATCCTCTACAAGAACCATCATTTCTTCTGTACGATAACCGTCTTCGACTTCCGCATCATACGCACGCAAATCTTCGATTGTCACATCCGCATTCTGCCAAATCGGCTGACTTTCATCACCCATCAGCTCAGCCATACTTTCTGCCAATGCTTTTTGAAGATTAATTGTATTATACGGACTATCGTCCATCGTCTTTACTTGTATCTCATCAATTTCCGAAGGACCAAACTCTATTGTCGGTGCAAGCGTCGGGTCCATCTCCGTAACTTCTTTTGTCATGGCGGCTGATAAGTTTGGTATTACCTTTGTCTCGCCATTTTCCATTTCATATGCAACTTCGCCATTATAAAGTGCCTGTTGCTTCGGAGTCAGCGGTTCATGAAGCATTTTAAGCTCCATTGCCTTACGCACATACTTGCCTTCTCCAAACCAAAGAATCATTTCGTCACATTCTTCTACACACTTTGTTGCAAAACCGATTCTGTGATACAAATATGCCAGCTCATATGACCATCTGTCTGTATATTCTTCTTCTTTCAGCTTCTCTAAAACTTTTATTTGTTCATCCAGACTTACATCCTGTGCAACATACACCTTATATAACAAAACGTATCTTCTGCTGTCATCCGGTGCAATCTTGCAGAAATTCTTATAGTATTCCCATGCATTTACAATATCACCAAGCTTAATGTGAAGCTCCGTAAGTGCATAAACTATCATCCTGCTATCCGGTCGTTTTTCATCAGCAAGCTTCAAAAGTGCCATACTGTCTTCGTATCTTCGTACCATCTTATAAACATCACTAATCGTACAAAGCATTTTTACGCTCTTTACGCGTCGCCAGTCTATGGTATCAGCTATTTCCGCTGCCGCTTTATAATTTTTTTCTTCAACCAGTTCTAAAATTTCTTCTGATCTTACTTTGTATTCATATTTATCCAAGGTACTCACCTCAACATGTCAGTGCTCTTAAAAAAGCACAAAATATCCCTATTTTCTATTTATAAAGTGTACCATAGTAGTAGCATTTAGTCAAAGCGATATCCACTAAATATAGTGGTTTGTTTCTCTATTTTTTCAAAATATTGCTAAGTAACGCAAATTTTTCTAACGTAAACGTCTCACCGCGGACGGTTTCCTTTTCGCCCATCTGTATCAGTGCATCCAAAATTTCTTCTTTTGTTAAGCCAAGGCCACCATGCAGCAGACCATTTACCAATGTCTTACGTCTCTGATTAAAAGATGCTCTGATTAGCGCAAACATAAATTCTGCGTCTTTTACATCAACCGGTTTCTCTTTATGGCGTGTAAGACGTATTACCGCGCTTCCCACATTAGGACGCGGCATAAAGCAATTCGGGGGCACATTTGCAACAATTTCAGGATGTGCATAATACTGGACTGCCAATGACAATGCTCCATAGTCTTTTGTTCCCGGTCCAACCTGCATACGGTCTGCCACTTCTTTTTGTACCATAATGGTAATACTTTCAAGCGGAACTTTACTTTCAAACAATCCCATAATGATTGGTGTAGTAATATAATAAGGCAGATTTGCCACTACTTTAATCGGACGGCCTCCGTTGTGCTTTTCTACCAGTGCCTCTATATCAACCTTCAAAATATCATCATTTATTACCGTAACATTATTGTAAGCCGCCAGAGTCTCTCCAAGTATCGGTATCAAATTCTTATCGATTTCCACTGCGATAACTTCTCGTGCACTCTCTGCCAGATATTGTGTCATCGTTCCTATACCCGGTCCGATTTCCAGTACACAATCTTCTTCTGAAATATCTGCCGCACTTATGATACGTTCCAATACAGATGTATCAATCAAGAAATTCTGTCCGAACTTCTTTTGAAAGTTAAAATGATATTTCTGTAAAATTTCTATTGTATTTCCGGGAATCCCTAATGATGCCATATATTCTCCATTTCTTTACCACATTACTAATATTTCTTATTTTTCAAAAACAACTCTATTGCGTTATTTCGCGTAATCTGAATAACTTCCTCTGTTGTAAGATTTTTTATTCTTGCAATCTCTTCTGCCACATAGCTCAAATAGTGGGAGTTGTTTCTTTTCCCTCTATATGGAACCGGTGCAAGATACGGACTGTCGGTTTCCAATAAAATCGCATCCATCGGAAGGTACTCTACTACTTCGCGGAGTTTCTTTCCATTTGCAAAAGTAATCACTCCGCCAATTCCAAAATGATAACCCATATTTAAAAATTCTCTGGCTGTTTCTTTCGTATAAGAAAAACAATGAATCACACCGCCTTTTTTAATAGCCGGTTCTGTCTTCATAATATCAATCGTATCTTTTGCCGCATCTCTGGAATGAATCACAACAGGTAAATTTACTTCATTTGCCAAGTGCAATTGACGCACAAACCACTTTTTCTGTATTTCTCTTTCAGGCGTATCCCAATAATAATCCAGACCGATTTCGCCAACTGCTACTGCCTTTTCATGTGAGCAGGCTTTTTGGATTCTGTCAAAATTCTCTTCATTTAGCTCAGCCGTATCGCTGGGATGCACACCTGCTGCCGCATATACATACGGATATTTTTCTGCCAGTGCTATGGAACTTTCCGTAGAAGAAAGACTTGCACCAATATTAATTACATACTCAATTCCCTTTTCCGGAAAACTGCCAAGCAATTCATCCCTATCTTCATTAAATGCTTCATCATCATAATGAGCATGACTCTCAAATATCATTTCTTAATTCCTTTTCTATTTTAATTAGAAAACTTCCTGCATTTTGCAAGGTTTTTATAAAAAAAGTGCTTGCAAACTCCAAAACATTATACTATAATCATTCTTGCGTTGTAAATATGCGCACCATTAGCTCAGTTGGTAGAGCAGTAGACTCTTAATCTATTTGTCCAGGGTTCGAGTCCCTGATGGTGCATCGAAACACTGTTTTTGCGAAACTATTCGCGGGGATGGTGTTTTTTTGTTATACTAAGCTTACAAATCCTTTATATACGTCAACAAAAGGAGGTTATCTATGGAATCCTCTCAATATGAAAAGTTAGGTTATCTACATGACAACTTCAAAATGTTTCATTTAAAAGACAGCAATATGAAACCTTATGATTTTCACTACCATGATTTCATTAAAATTCTTGTCTTTTTATCCGGCGATGTGAGCTACTGTATCGAAGGTAAAACTTATGATTTACAACCCTATGACATCGTTTTGGTAAATGCCGGAGAAGTGCATAAACCGATTGTTCATTCAGACAAGGAATACCATCGCATGGTTTTCTATATCTCTCAAGATTACCTTTTATCGGTCAAAACGGATTCCTGTGATTTAAGCTATTGCTTTGAAAAAGCCAAAAGGGAAAAGACACATGTACTGCGTATTTCTTCCCCCACAACAAATCTGCTTTATCAGTCTTGTAAGAAAATAGAAAGCTCTTTGGATGATAACGACTTTGGTGCCAAATTATATCATGAGCTCTTGTTTCTGGAATTTATGATTCATCTGAATCGTTCTTCCATCCATAATAAGATTCATTTCCTTGAAACCAACTGTGCTAATCCAAAAGTCATCTCAGCCATAGAATATATCAACCAACATCTGACAACCGATTTATACGTCGAAGATATCGCTGAGCATCTTTTTTTAAGCAAATTTCATTTAATGCACATTTTTAAAGAAGAAACCGGTTATAGCATTGGAAACTACATTTCCACCAAACGGCTTTTTCTGGCCAGAGAGCTGATTGCGAAAGGTCATCCTATTACCGAAGCTTGCTTTTCCTGTGGTTTTAATCATTACTCTACCTTTTCCAGAGCCTATAAGAAATTATTTAAAGATATACCAAGAACGCTCCTTAAGGAATAACCCTAAGGAGCGTTTCATTTTTCAATATAAATACATGGATTAGCAGATTTCTTTAATCCATCCTTCAGGAGCTTTAATTCTGCCCATCTGAATACCTGTAAGTGTATCATATAATTTCTTTGTCACAGGTCCCATTTCTGACATACCGCTTGGCAGACAGATTTCTGTACCGTGGTCTACGATCTTTCCTACAGGGGAAACAACTGCTGCTGTACCGCAAAGACCTGCTTCTGCAAAATCTTTTACTTCCGCAAGCTCAACTTCTCTTTCTTCTACCTTCATATCTAAATAATGCTCTGCTACATACATTAAAGAACGTCTTGTGATAGATGGAAGAATACTGCTTGATTTTGGTGTAACAAGCTTATTATCTTTTGTAATAAAAATGAAGTTTGCTCCACCTGTTTCTTCTACTTTTGTTCTTGTCTTTGCATCAAGATACATATTTTCCGCAAAACCTTCTTCGTGCGCTGTTACAATAGCATGTAAACTCATTGCATAGTTAAGACCGGCTTTAATATGACCTGTTCCGTTTGGTGCTGCTCTGTCAAAATCACTTACTTTAATCGCAATTGGTTTTGCACCGCCTTTGAAATATGGTCCTACAGGAGTAACAAAAATTCTAAACATATATTCATCAGCAGGTTTAACACCGATTACAGGATTTGTACCCATCATATATGGACGGATATATAAAGATGCTCCGGAGCCAAATGGTGGAACATATGCCGCATTTGCCTTTACTGTCTGTACTACTGCATCGATAAATTTTTCTTCCGGAAATACCGGCATTTCTAATCTTCTTGCGGAATCTGCCATTCTGCTTGCATTTAAGTCAGGGCGGAATGTTACAATACGTCCATCTTCTGTTGTATATGCTTTCATTCCTTCGAAAACAGTCTGTGCATACTGGAATACACCTGCACATTCATTTAATGTAACCATCGGGTCTTCTGTAATCATACCCTCTGACCATGCCCCGTCTTTATATGTAGATACATAACGTTTTTCTGTCTGAATATAGCCAAATCCAAGATTTGACCAGTCAAGCTGTTTCTTTTCCATTTCTATTCCCTCCGAATTTAAATAAATGTAATAATACTATTCATATTTACTATAATAAAAGTTCAAACTATAAATAATTTGATTTGGCTTTATGTTTTCCTTTTCTTTCGTTAAAGTCTTAAAGCCCCTCGATATTTAATCTTAGTACAACGTTTCCCATTTGTCTAGCCAAAGTGACAATTTTTATTATTGTTTTCTTGTAAAAAAGTGCTATATAAGCAAGCTTTTCCACTCCGGAAACCAGATGGCCATATCTTCCGGCAAAGGTGCCATAAAACACAGCTCCTTCCGGGTAATAGGGTGTATAAAACAAAGTTTATAAGAATGAAGAGCCTGTCTTTCCATTTGTGTATTCTCAGGATTGTATAAAAAATCTCCGATGAGAGGATGACCGATTGCTTTCATATGTACACGAATTTGATGTGTACGGCCAGTTTCAAGTTTTAAAAGCAACAGCGCTAATCCGTTTCGTCTCCCGAGTACTTTATAGTGGGTAACTGCTTTTTCTCCATTCTCATAATCCACCATACGTTCAATCGCCGAATTCTCTTTTCTGCCAAGGGGTAAATCTACGGTTCCTTCGTCCGCAAGATCCTCTCCCTCTACAATCGCGATATACTCCCTATGTATTTCTCTTTCCGTCATAGCGTCATACAAAATACTGCAGCTTACCATATGCTTTGCAAGAATTGTCAGGCCGGTTGTGTCCTTGTCCAAGCGGTTAACACAACGATATATAAAAGCTTTACCCTGTTCTCTGTAATAATACGCCGCCGCATTCCCTAATGTATTCTCGTAATTCTTCATGGATGGATGAATCGGCATATGTGCCGGCTTATCTACTACTGTTATATCCTCATCTTCATATACGACCGGGAATGGAAGTTCTACCGGTGGTATCTTCTGCGAAACATCTGTCTCCCTTATCCGGATCTCCAATGTATCTCCCTCTTGTAAGCGATATGTCATGTATTCCCATCGCCCACCTATTATTACACTATGATCCATCTTTTTTAGATCCGTCAGATTCTGATTAGAAAACCCCTTGCTTCGGAGAAATTCCGAAATTTTGTGTCCTATCATCTCCGGCGGGATGTCATATCTTAGCGTTCTGTCCATATCAAATCTTTTCTTTATACTCCAAAATTAAATCCTGTAATTTTTCTGCTGCAGGTGTGAGCCCCTTTTTATTCGGAATCGCAACACCAATAATTCGCATACTTGTCTCATCAATTTCCAATACATCAATTCCGTCCGAAAGATTTCTGCTTGTCAACTCCGGCAAAATACTGATACCAAATCCACTGGCAACCATCGCTGCTGTTGCCTGGTCATCGATAACGTGACAGCTCCTATGGATATCCAACTCCTTGTCATTGATAAACTTTTTAATATCTGCATCACAAGATTCTCTCTGGACCACAAAAGACTGCTTTTGCATTTCCTTTATCGAAATCCTCCCCGGTACTTTTGTTTTAAAGCCTTTTGGCACGATACACACTAATCTGTCATCATAAATCGGCTTAATCGGAAATTCTGTATTGCATGAAGTCGATAAAAAACCAATTTCCACAATTCCGGCATTCAACCAATAGATTACATCATCGTACGTTCCTTCATATACTTCTACTTCGATGCCCGGATACCGCTTGCGAAATTCCTGCAGCATCGGTGGAAGCCAATGAATACACACACTGTTAAACGCTCCCAGTCTGACTGTTCCTGTTTCCAATCCATTCAGCTTATCTACAACCTGCGTAAAACGTTCCTCACAATTCAACATCTCTAACACATACGGATAGATTTCTTCTCCATAGCCTGTAAGCGTTACGCCTCCTTTATTTCTATTAAATAATTGAAAGCCCAACTCCTTTTCCATGTTCGCTATAGCATGACTGACTGCAGAAGGTGTCAGATTCAAAATCGTCGCCGCCTTTGCAAAGCTTCCCTGCTCCGTTACTGTATGCAATATTCTATAATATAATAATGTCATATACTTTCCTTTCTATAAAAAAACCGTTATTTTTATCTGTTTGAGATACTTTTTAAAAAAATTTTTTCTTTAAATTTTGCACCTCAAAACTATATTTTTTATCTCAAATCAGACCGTCCACAAGATATTGTATTTTCACTTCTTTTATTATAATAGTTGAATTTTTTTCATCTTTCAAGTGAAAATAATGAATTTTACTTTTCTTGCAAAATCACGTAAAATAAGACCATAGATTAGTGATTCGAAAGATGAACTATTTCCCTCTATAATGCATGGCAGCACTCCTCTAAAAATAAAGCTGCCGGTGATAACAAACTCCTCAAACTTAATGTTATCACAACAACAAAAAAGTGGTCCTTATGGATCACTTTTTTGTTGTTTCAATATTCTTTTCACATCTGATTTCTTAGTAAATCCAGTTTTCTAACCGAACCCCTTGAACAATAATTCCAAACACTACGCCAAGTGCATATAATGTTGCCACAACCTTTATGTTTTCTTTCATATTCTTGTTTGCCCTAAACAGTACAAGCACACCAACACCGGCACCCGTCAAAAGTCCTGACATGAGACCTCCCAAATGCATTGCACCTTCTAAATAAAGCTGTGTCAGTACAACGGAAGAAGCACAGTTCGGAATCAGGCCTATCATTGCTGCCAGCAATTGTCCCAAAATAGGTTTATTTAAGATAAACTGCTTCAGTCCATCCTCTCCGATAACTTCGATTCCAAAATTCAGTAAAATTGTCACAACCAAAATAAACCCAAACACTTGAAGCGTGTGCGTGATTGTAGATTTCCAAATCCCTTCTGAGCAGCCACATCTCTCTTGTTCACAAATATCACGAATCTGGAAGGGATTATTTTTACGCATATCGCCTTTTCGTTTCATGGAAAGCCAGAACGCCCGTCTGTTAATCGTGTAATCCACTAAAAAGCCCGCCATAATTCCGATTAAAATTTTCACAAGCAAAATCTTCACAATCACACTTACGTGAACAGCTTCGGAAATAAAAATCGGAAGCATCTCATCTGATGTGGATAAATATACTGCTATCAATGTTCCCATTGTAATAACTTTTCCGGCATATAAGCTGGAAGCCGCTGCCGAAAAACCACATTGTGGAAACGCTCCAAGCACACCACCAAACACCGGCCCCCATTTCCCTGACTTGCGAAGCATCTGCTTGGTCTGGTCGCTAGTCTTGTTTTCAATATATTCCATTAAAAAATATGTCAAAAACAAAAACGGCAAAAGTTTTAAACTGTCTACTATAGCATGTCCCAGCACATGCTCTAACATATGTTCCATTTTCTGTTATTTCTCCCGTTCTCTTATAAACATCCCTGTATATTTTGGCACATGAAATCTTCCCGAAAACCAATCACATTTACAAAGGAATGAATAATAAATATTTCTTCCACAGCCATTAGCTGTTTCAAAATTCGCCTGACCCTTAGACAAAATAATATCTGCCTTATCAAGCTCTGCAATTGCCTCAGGTGGCATCATCTTTTCTACAGTACCTGCCACGCTGTTTCCGTTGCTGACCACAGGTACAAGCTCGCATAAGCCAACTTCCTGTGCATCTTGCATTGTCGCATCATTTAATACTTCTCCGCCACGAACCATAACTTTTATTTTCAAATGCGGGAAACGTTTCTGCAATTCTTTGATAAACAGTTTATCTATCACGATTTCTCCACTGTTATCTGCTAAAAGCAAGAAGTTTTCCCCATTCTCGCAATCCCGCAAAAACATCTTATACACATCCATATCAAGTGCATTCTTTTCATCTTCTTTAAAAAGGCTTAAAAACTGCTCCTTATCCACATGCTGCATGGCTCCAAAATCAATATAGTTTCCTATACGTGCATAAATGAGTGCTGTTGCCAACGGATCAGACGATGTCATAATTTCTTCATGCAGGCGCTCCTCCATTTCCAGCACATACTTATTATATTCCTTCTTTACCGCCGTATAATCTGTCGGTTCTCCAAAATATTTGCGATAAATCTGATTAAAAAGATATACCATATATGGCGCCGAATCTTCATCCTCACTTGCACCCATTGTTGCTGCCACTTCCTTCATATAGGCAGTCTTTTTTTCCTCATCCGTAAATCCCGCTATTCTCTCTTGTTGTCTATTTAAAAGACACGCAACGCAATAACTTGTAAGTCTCATTTCCGTTTTCCTTTTAACTCTTTTAAATACTGCTTCTGCTCCGCTGTCAAACAAAGAGATTCTCTGCCCTTTTGCAGTGCTTTAATATATGTAAAATCATCTAAATGATTATCTTCTGATTCCATATAAGCAATCGTCTTATCCCAATATTTCACAAGGCATATTGACAGTGCCCACGCCACCGCCATTTTCACATAATACCCCTCATGATGGATTTCGTCAAAGGTTTTTAACAGTTTATCTATATATTCCTCCGAAATATAATAATTGATAAACATAACTACTGCAAATCGAATGTGATATTCTTTGTTTGAACATAAATAGCTCTGCAAATAATCCCACATCTCACCCATCTGTTGTTTTGTCTGCTTTAATCCGGAACAAAAGCTGTCACAAGTCGACCAATTATCAATCTGTGCTACATACTTATCTATGTAGGGAAATAACACCTCTATATTTGTTTTTATTTGACTGATTACCATTCCATAGAGCATGATTTCTTCCATATAGGACTGACCTGCAATTATTTCTGTTTCATCCAGATATAAAAAGCTGTCTTCCTTCGCAATCTGCTTTGAAAGCTTACGAAGCTTTGGCAATCTGACTCCAAGCATCTTTACTTCTTTGCCCATAAGACCGGCGGAAAACGCTCGGAATTTCTCTTCAGACATACTCACTAATAATTCTAAAACTTTATCTGTCGTATAAACCATAATGTAATCCTGCAATTTTTTTATTTTACTCTTGAAAAAAATGCCATAACTGATTATAATTGTCTAGTATGTGAGACGGCGTGTGGCTCAGTTTGGTAGAGCGCTACGTTCGGGACGTAGAGGTCGCAAGTTCGAATCTTGTCACGCCGATAATAAAAGCATTGATTTTACATCAATGCTTTTTTTGTTAAACATGTTTATAGTATACCAAAAAGAACGCCTGCATTCCACAAAAGGAAATGCAGGCATTTAACTTTTACCAAATTATTTATGCTTTTGTCTTTGGTTTGTTGTTCATGATTTCGAATACTACTGCTGCTAACAGTACGACACCTTTAACAACCTTCTGCCAGTTGGCATCGATACCCATCAAACTCATACCTAAGTTGATAACACCGATAAGTGTAGCACCAACTACCATACCAAGTACGGAACCGGAACCACCGTATGCAGATACACCACCTACTACGCAGGCAGAGATTGCATCCATTTCGTAGTTTGTACCAGCTGTTGGATTCGCTGCTGTCAGTCTGGCAAGTGTAAGCCATGTTGCAATAACTGTAAGGAATGCCATGTTGAGATATGCAAGGAAGAAAATCTTCTTTGTATCAATACCTGACAATCTTGTTGCTTCTACGTTACCACCGATTGTATAGAAATAACGACCGATAGTAGTTTTAGAAGTAATAAATTCATAAATCAATACTACAACTGCGATCCAAATTAACGCATATGGAATACCATTGCGCACTGCAAATTGGATTGTGAAAATCATAATAACTGCACATACCAAAATAATTCTGATAAGTGTAGACTTCTTAGCTTCTACTTCATATCCTTTGCTTTCCTTTGTTGCTCTTGCCTTTAACTGAAGAAGTGCAAATACTACACAACAAATAATACCTACGATAAGACATGTTAAATTAAAGCCCGGTACACCGAAAATATCCGGTACGTTACCGCTAAAGATTTTAACAAAATCATCCGGCATTGGAGAGATTGTTAAACCGTCTAAGATTGCTGTACCCCATCCACGGAATGCAAGATAACCTGCCAATGTAGAAATCCATGGTGGAATGTTTAAATACGCAATCAGGAAGCCCTGTAAGCATCCACTTAATAAGCCGACTACTAACATAATTGCCATTGCACTACCTGTAGACCAGCCTTTATTTACCATAAGTGTACCACCGATTGCACCAAGGAAGCACACTACAGAACCTACAGAAAGGTCAATGTTACCTCCTGTAAGCATACACATCATCATACCTGTTGCTAATACATATACGTATGCATTCTGTGTAATCAAAGAATTGAAGTTTGCAGATGATACCATCGAACCGCCTGTCGTAATCGTAAAGAAAAGGACTACTAAGACAAGGACGATGAGCATGGTATGTTTTTTGAAAATTTCTAATGCTTTCTTCATAATCGTTCCTCCTTAATTATTTCTTTTCTTTCTTAGACAATACGTCGAATGTAACTGCGAGTAACAATACAAGACCTTTTACTACCTTCTGCCAGTTTGCATCAATACCCATGATACTCATACCCTGGTTGATAACACCCATCAAGATAGCACCAATAATTGTTCCTGCTACTGTACCTACGCCACCGTATGCAGATGCACCACCGATAAAGCAAGCACCAATCGCATCCATTTCATAACCCTGACCATATGTTGGCTGAGCTGACATTAATCTTGCAATTGTTAAAATACCTGTAAGACCTGCTAAGAAGCCCATATTTGTATATGCAAAGAAATAAACAAATTTTGTATTAATACCGGATAATCTAGTCGCTTTTTCGTTGCCACCTACTGCATATAAATAACGTCCGATACGTGTTTTGGTTGTGATGTATCCATAAACAAGTACTACAAGGAGAACCCAAATAAGTCCTGTTGGAATACCTTTATATGCTGCAAGTTTCCATGCTACCCACATAATAACAGCCGAAATGATAACCATTTTTACGATTTCGCCAAACAAACCTGCTGTTTCGTATCCACGGCGCTTGCTGTTAATACGGTTCTTAAGCTGGATTACAATATAAATTACAATTGCTACGATACCTGCTGCGATACATGTATAGTTCAAATTTTCCGGACCGCCTAAAAAGTCCGCTACGTAACAGTCTGCACCACCACCAAAAACTTTGATGAATGTTTCATCGGTAATTGTAATCGCCATACCACCAAGTACTACGTTCGATAAACCTCTGAACGCATACATGCCGGCAAGTGTTGCAATGAATGGCGGTACATTAACATATGCAATCCAATAACCATTCATAACACCTACAAGGATACCTGCAACAATCATAACAATAACTGCTACAACTGCATTTACATCCTTATCCATCATCATTGCGCCGATGCCGCCCACAAAACATACAACTGAACCTACGGAAAGGTCGATGTTACCACCTGTCAGGATACAGAGCAGCATACCGGTTGCTAAAACGAAAACGTATGCGTTCTGTGAGATAAGGTTATTAATGTTCTGTGGAAGTAAAATCAGTCCATCTGTCTTATTATAGAAAAAAATCATAACCAAGATCAGAGCAATAACCATGGTATACTTTTTCAATGTTGCTGATACTTTTGTTTTTCCCATAATTATTCTCCTTTCCCTGATTTTAAGATACTCTGCATAATAACTTCCTGGTTCGCTTCAGAACTTGCAAGTTCTCCTACAAATTTACCTTCATTCATGACATAAATTCTGTCACTCATACCAAGTACTTCCGGAAGCTCGGAAGAAATCATGATAACAGATTTACCTGCTGCTACAAGATCATTGATGATACAATAAATTTCGTACTTCGCACCTACGTCGATACCTCTTGTAGGTTCATCCAAAATCAGAATTTCAGGATCTGCAAACATCCATTTTGCAAGAAGTACTTTCTGCTGATTACCACCACTCAAGTTACCAACATTCTGTTCTACTGTCGGAGCTTTTGTTTTCAGTTTTTCTTTGTACTCTACTGCTACCTGATATTCTTTATCCTTATCGATAATCTTCTTGCTGGAAATACTGTCAAGATTTGCAAGTGTAGTATTAATCTTAATTGGATTTGTAAGAACTAAGCCATTTCCTTTACGGTCTTCTGTAACGTAAGCCAATTTCTTTTTGATGGCATCCTTTACAGTTTTAAGTTCAACAGTTTCTCCGTTCAATGTCATAGTACCACTGATACCTGTACCATAAGAACGACCGAAAATACTCATCGCAAGCTCTGTACGTCCTGCTCCCATCAAACCATAAATACCAACCACTTCGCCCTTGCGAACATTAAGATTTACACCATCTACCACTTTACGTTCCGGATATAACGGATGGAATACCGTCCAATCCTTTACTTCCATATTAACGTCACCGATTTCTACATTATGACGTTTTGGGAAACGGTCTGTGATTTCACGACCTACCATTCCTCTAATAATTCTATCTTCTGAAATCTCTGTTGCTCTATTGTCAAGTGTTTCAATTGTAGCACCATCTCGTACTACGGTAATCTTATCAGCTACATAAGCAACTTCGTTTAATTTGTGAGATATAATAATCGATGTTAATCCTTCCTCCTTGAATTTTAATAATAAATCAAGAAGTGCTCGGGAATCTGTTTCATTCAAAGAAGATGTAGGCTCGTCAAGAATAAGCAATCTCGCATGTTTTGCAAGTGCTTTCGCAATTTCTACAAGCTGCTGTTTACCTACACCGATTTCTTTAACTAATACTCTGGAAGACTCGGACAGACCAACCATTTTCAGGTATTTGTCTGCTTCACCATATGTTTCATTCCAGTCAATAGCTGCACTCTTTCCTCTTTCATTTCCAAGGAACATGTTTTCACCAATAGACATATATGGAATCAACGCCAGTTCCTGGTGGATAATTACGATACCTTTTTCTTCGGAATCTTTAATTTTATCGAATTTACAAACTTCTCCATCATAAATAATGTCGCCTTCGTATGTACCATATGGATAAATACCACTAAGTACGTTCATCAAAGTCGACTTTCCAGCTCCGTTTTCACCTACGAGAGCGTGGATTTCTCCCTCTTCAACTTTCAAATTAACGTTGTCAAGAGCTTTTACACCAGGGAAAGTCTTTGTAATATTTTTCATTTCAAGTAGTACTTTTGCCAAGTGTATCCCTCCTTATCAGTTAAACAGGCGGGTATTACCCCGCCTGTATGTTAACTCTTTTTGATTTCAAATCAATTGCTACTCAATTATTTTAACTGATCTTCTGTATAGTAACCGGAGTCAATTAAGAGTTCTTTGTAGTTGTTGATGTCTGCGTATACTGGTTCGCAAAGGAAAGATGGAACTACATATGCGCCGTTGTCGTATGTTTCTGTATCGTTTACGTCAACTGTTTCGCCGTTTAAGATCTGTGTAACCATCTTAACAACCTGGTTAGCTAATGTACGTGTATCTTTGAAGATAGACATAGACTGTTTGCCATCAAGAATGTTCTTAACAGAAGCGATATCGCAGTCCTGACCTGTGATGATTGGGTATGTACCTGTGTAGTTAGCTGCTAAAGCGTTTGCAACACCGAGTGCTGTAGAGTCGTTAGAGCATAAGCAAGCATCAAGGTTTGTACCATCAGCATAGTAAGAAGAAAGAATGTTTTCCATTCTGGACTGAGCATTTGCTGTATCCCAGTTAGCTGTTGCAACTGTAGCGAAATCTGTCTGACCGGATGTAACTACTAATTTACCTTCGTCGATGTATGGCTGTAATAAGTCCATAGCGCCGCCGTAGAAGAAGTTAGCGTTGTTGTCACCTGGGTCACCAGTTGTACATTCAAGTGTGAAAGGACCTGCCTGGTTTTCAAGATCAAGTGTATCAATGATGTACTGACCCTGAATCTGGCCTACCATATAGTTATCGAATGTAGCATAGTAGCTAACTGCGTCAGAGTTCATGATAAGACGGTCATAAGCGATAACTGGAATTTCAGCTTCTTTAGCTTTTGCCATAACGTCACCGAGGGATCCACCATCGATAGAAGCAACTACTAATACTGCACAACCACTGTTGATCATGTTTTCAATCTGAGAAACCTGTGTAGCTACATCGTTAGATGCATACTGTAAATCAACTTCGAAACCAGCAGCTTCAAGAGCTTTTTTCATGTTGTCACCGTCCTGGTTCCATCTCTGTAAATCTTTTGTAGGCATTGCTACACCAACTTTGTTTTCCTGTTTCTTACTTCCGCATCCAACTAATAAAGAAGCTACTAATGTGATGCAAAGTAAAAGGCTAAATAACTTTTTGGACATCTTTGTATCCTCCCTTTCTTTTTTGTAAGCTTACTGTAACACAAGTAAAATAGCAAAAACTTGTTTCCATCTTCATATTTTTATTTTTTCTGCCGTACGAATCCTGTAGAATAGGATTATTTTGTGCTAAAATTGTGCTAATGACAAAAAAGTACTAAATAGGTACAATATAATTACATAAATAATGTAAGAACTTTCATTAAATACATAAAAATTACTATTATATAGGAAGAAAGGCGTAAACAATGAGAGATATTTCTATGGAAAGGGTAAACGAAACCCGAAATGCAATCTTAGATATTATAAAAAGTCCGACTCTGACTCACGAACAGAAAGTATCTTCCATGGCAGGTAAAGCAGACTCTTTATTAGAAGTACTGGAGTTGCCTGAAGGATTGGATGAATTGTTATTCTGCGGAATTGATAAAAAATGTATATGCGACTTAAACGAAGGTCATGCTCCGGTCCGTCCACGTTATATCATTCCTGACTACGCAAAATTCATGAAAGAGGGTTCTGAATTTTTACAACTTGAACCACCTAAGGATTTATATGAAGCTATCAACAGTCTTTTAATCTTCTATAAACATGTTCCAAGTGTAACCAATTTCCCTGTTTATGTCGGTGCATTAGATGAACTGTTAGAACCTTTTATTGATGATGTAGACGAAGCAACTGCGAAAAAGCTACTCCGTATGTTCTTTATTCATATGGACCGTACGATTTTAGATTCTTTCTCACATGCTAACATCGGACCGATTGCTACGAAAGCAGGTCGACTGATTTTGGAAGTAGAAAAAGAGTTAGAACACGCTATTCCAAATCTTACAATGAAGTATGACGCTTCTGTTACTAGTGATGAATTTGCTTTGGCTGCAATCGATACGGCATTACATAGTGCAAAACCAAGCTTTGCAAATCACCAAATGTTTAAAAGCGAATTGCAGGACGATTATGTAATTGCCAGCTGCTACAATGGGTTAAAGGTAGGCGGCGGCTCCTATACATTAAGTAGACTGATTCTGAGCAACATTGCTAAGAGAGCTACTGACATCAAAGATTTTAAAGAAGTACAGCTGCCATACGTAATGGACATTATGGCGAAATATATGGATGAGCGTATCCGCTTTGAAGTAGAAGAAAGTGGCTTCTTCCAAAATAACTTCCTTGCCAAAGAAGGCTTTATCAGTCAGGATAAATTTACCGCAATGTACGGTCTGGTAGGTCTTGCAGAATGTGTAAATATTCTTATGGAAAAGGAAGGAAAGCCTTATCGCTATAGCCATCATGAAGAAGCTGACGCTCTCGGTGTAGAAATCATGGATTTAATCGATGCATTTAACCAGAGTCACACAAATAAATATTGTCAGGTTACAGGCGGACATTTCTTATTACATGCACAGGTTGGTATTTCGGACGATTCTGAAATCAGCCCGGGTACAAGAATTCCAATCGGTGAAGAACCGGAAGAACTGCTGACACACTTGAAGCATTGCAGTCTCTTCCATAAATATTTCCCATCAGGAACGGGCGATATTTTCCCAATTGATACGACTGCACACCGCAATCCGGAATTTATACTGGATATTATCAAAGGTGCTTTCCAGGATCATTTAAGATACTTATCCTTCTATGCATCTGATAGTGATGTGATCCGTATTTCAGGCTATCTTGTAAAACGTTCTGAAATCGAAAAGCTTCGTAATGGTAATGCAGTTCTTCAGAATACAACAGGACTTGGTCTGGAAGCCACAGACAATCTTCGTGTACAGGAGCGTAAAGTAAGATAGAAACTATCTTCTCTTTTAACAAGGTGACCATTTATGTATATGAACCAAACAAACGGGAGCCGGATAACGGCTCCCGTAAATAAAATTATTCCCTTTAGCTGTGTAGACGGCCCCGGAAACAGAACGGTTATTTTTTTACAGGGTTGTAATTTTGATTGTAAATATTGTCATAATCCGGAGACAAGAGCTCTTTGTATAAATTGTGGACTGTGTGTAGAAAAATGTCCGACTGGAGCATTGACATTAGCGACAGATGCATTGGACACATCAAAAAAACACGTCGTCTTCCATCCGGAAAAATGTGTTTCCTGCGACACTTGTATCAAGACTTGTCCCAATGATGCCAGCCCACGCATTATTAATATGACAGCTGCGGATGCCTTTGAAGCAGTAAAAAAGCAAATGCCTTACATCCGAGGCATTACTGTCTCCGGCGGTGAGTGTACTTTTTATCCTGACTTTATCCGAGAATTATTTATTCTTTGCAAAGAAGCCGGTCGTACCACCTTTATTGACAGCAATGGCAGTTATGATTTTTCAAAAAACCCTTCTTTATTAGAAGTAACCGATTCGGTTATGTTGGATATTAAAGCATTTGACAAATCACAGCATTATGAGGTTACCGCTGCAGACAATGATATGGTTCTAAAAAATGCTGTTTATCTCGCAGAAATTGGTAAGCTGTTTGAAGTGCGAACGGTTGTAGTACCGGAATTATATGACTGCCGACACACTATTATAGAAACAGGTAAGCTTCTTGCGGATTATCAACCTATACGATATAAACTCATCGCTTATAGACCAATGGGAGTTCGGGAACAATATCGAATATATTCGGTTCCTAGTCAGGAGCTTTTAGAAGAATATGCAAATATATTAAAAGACTTAAATTGGAAAGACGTGGTCATTATCTGACCACGCCTTTTATTTCTTTCATCCTATTACTATACTGTTCATAAAAATCGACTTCCGTATCATACGGCTTCATAAAAAACTGATTCAGCACAAGTAAATTTAACTGCTTTGCATAATCGTCCTGTCCGTCCGCAAAAAGCTTTTGCAATTTATTCTGAAACCATCTGCAGAAATTATGCCAATCCAGTATAAATGCTTCATTTCTTGAAAGCTGATTTACAGAAAGCCATTTATCAATTTTCACTTTTGTTTTCACAGCTTTCGGGCAGGCATCTTCCAAGACAAAATAACGATAGCCTGTACTTTCCCACATCTCGCCATCGGACTCATAATTTCTTCCAAGAGGAAAGAGTCTGCAAAGCCCCGGTCTGAACGGATGAATACTACATCTTCCTTCCTTATCTAAAAAGACACATTTGTCTGTCTCATCCGACATTTTGATATGTGGAAGAATCATCCCTTCCTCTACATGAAGTTCTATTTTCTGATTCAGCATATCTTCAAAGCTTACTTGCAAATTTTTGGTCAATTCATACACATCATAGGGATTTAAAACAACGGTATCTCCCATTCCTTCGCAGCAGGATGAGCAACCCTTGCATCCGTCGCATCCAATCTTCGCCATATCCTTTGCGGTATATAGTTTTTGCACGTTTATTTCCTCGTTTCTTTAATTAATAGAAAGACTTCAAAATCTCTGCTGTCATCTCAAATGGATAATTTGCCATTTTAGCAGGTGCGTTTAAAAGGCTCTCCACATCGCGTTCCCAGAGTGCTTCCGGTATAATTACCGGACCTAATATCATTTTCATGTACTGCTCGAAAGACTCTATCCCATCAAACCCTAAAAGGTTCAATACGGTATTCACTCCATCCATATCCGCATAATTTTTTAAAAACGCCGGGAGAAACATTCCAACTGCTTTACCATGCGGTACATGTAATTCATAAGTAACAGGATAACTCAAACCATGCGGCAAACTTGTCCCGGTATGTGCTATCGCAATTCCACCCATAACACTTGCCTGCATAAACAGCGAATAATCTTCTCCTGTCATTTGTGCAAATGCATTTTCATCTGCCAGTTTGTCTTTCACACGACCCCAAATCTGAAGTCCTTCCTTTGCATACAGTCTACTATAAAAGGTTGCATTTGTATTCAAATACGATTCTACCAAATGTGCCAGTGCATCCACACATGTACTTACCATTCCCGCATAGGAAACCGTCCTTAAATATCCTGCATCCACGAGTGCAATGTTCGGAAAAATACGATGCCCTATGCTTGCCTTCGTATGACTGTCGTGTAACGTCAAAATAGAATACGGTGTCACTTCTGATCCTGTTCCCGATGTTGTTGGAATTGCTACAATCGGATACCAATCAAGCTTTGGACCACCATAAAAGAACGTCTGTGCATTTTCTATATATTCCGGATTTTTTGCAAGCAGCGAAATCGCTTTACTTGCATCCATTGGAGAGCCACCGCCTACTGCAACAAAAAAATCCACTTTCTCTTCTACTGCCATTTTTGCCGCTTTAGTAGCTGTTTCGACAGACGGATTCTCTTCTATATCATCATAGACCACGTATGGCATATTCTCACGTTCCAGAATATGTATTACATCTTGAAACGATCCATTAATACGGGAAGAGTGTTTGCCCGTTACAATCATCGCTTTTGTTCCGAGAGCACAGATTTCTTTTCCATGAGCCACTACACATCCCGGTTCATTATATACAAGTGTCGGCATATATAATTTCATAACATCTCTTACAGCTTGCTTTTGTATAAAGCTCTGCATTCCTTTCTTTTAATAATCAAACTTTCCGTCATTCTTTTCTTCTAATGCTTTAATTGCATGATAGGTATACTCACTAAACGGAACGGAAATTCCAAGCTCTCCTGCAATTTTAATAAATACACCAAGAAACATATCCACTTCTGTATGACGCTTCGCATCCAAATCCTGCAATGTCGAAAATCTTGCTGACGGATGACAAGTATCACGTGTATTTCCAATTGGTGCTATCTTAATATTTTTGGCATTCGCCACGGCGGTTACTTCTTCTAAAAGTTTCCGGTTAATATAATCTACATGGGCACTGTCAAAATAAGAACCATAACCGATGCCTAATATCGCCTGTGGGAGATTAAACGTAATATTCATGGCAAATTTCGTCCACTGGCTGGAAATAATGTCTTCTTCCACCTGGTAATGCAATCCCATTTCATCCAGCAATTCCATGATTGCCAATACTCTTTCTGATTTCTTAGAAGTTCCCTTTTCGCCAAATAAAAGCCCTACCGTTGTTTCCGGATTAAATGTAACTGTAGCATCCTTTCTTGCGGCTACTATTTTCATAAAAGAATATATCACATGTTCTGCTCCGACACGCTCACTAATCATGTCTTCGCTATCAATACCATTTAACAGGCTGATTACAATTGTATTTTCCCTTACAATTGTTTCAATCGCATCCAACGATTCTATCAGACCATCATATTTTGTGGAAATCAAAAGTAAATCAACGCCAGCTGCTTCCTCCGGTGTTTTTACATTTAATACATAATCTTTTCCGTTAATATTGATTCCGTTTTTTTCTAAACGGGACTTTCTCTCCCCTTCTGCCACTACGCAAAAGTTCCCGCCCATTTTTTCTGCCATACCATAAATAAAATATGCTCCTACTGCTCCGGCACCTAAAAGTGCTACTGTTTTAATTTTCATAGTACCCTCCTTTTTCTACCATACTATTACAAAACACCCTCAAATGTCTAACATTTGAGGGCATTTTATTTTCAAATAGTATTTTATTTAGAAAAAACAAACCGATTTTTTCCATGTCTTTTTGCTTCATACAAAGCATTATCTGCTTTGGTATATAATTCTTCTAACGTTCTTCCGTCTTCAGGATACATACTGATTCCTATACTTCCCGAAACTTGAAGGTCCACAGGTCCAACATCAATTTTTGAAATGCCTTCCAATAAACTGGTTGCTTTTACCGCCAGCTTTCGTACATCTCCAATATTTCTCATTAATGCAAAGAATTCGTCTCCTCCAATTCTTCCCACAACATCTGTGTCACGGAAGCCTTCATGAAGAATGCCTGCTACAGCAGACAGAAACTCATCGCCCGCTTGATGACCTAATGTATCATTCAGAACTTTAAAGTTATCAATGTCAATCATAAATAGTGCATGTTCACCATTTCGTTCTCTTATCAGCACATCACGAATGGAATTCATGGTCGTATCACGGTTTAGAAGCATTGTCATTCCGTCAAACTTCGCTGCCGTTATAATATGCTGCTCTTCTTTCTTCTCTTCATGAATATCCTTTGCTTTCAGCATAATACATAAATGACCGCTTTCTACATTCGCGAGGAATTTCACTTCATTTTCGACCCAGCGTACATCGCCATTTGTCATTTCACGTTCATATTCAAATCTCCAATAAGAGTTACCTTCTGCATATAGTCTACACAGATTTTCCGGTGTGAAATCACGATAAAACTGTGCTGCCGGACATGCCTCATCTTTAATGGATTCTACTGCCGCTTGACAAAGCTCCTCTACAGTATGGCAAAGCTGCAATGTTCCCTCTTCTATATTCTGCCTTCTCTGGCTGATAACACGCCAACTATCTACATCAATATAAGATATCGCATATACATCCTCCGGCAATTCAAAGAGACAACTTAACTCTTTCTGATAATGCTGCTTGATAATGTAGTCGCGTGTAATATCTTTCGTAATACCCAGTATTCCGTTTGGCTTTCCATCCGGACCATATAGCAAATATTTTGATGTGGAACCATATCTTGCATGACCATCCTCATCGGTAATCGGCTCCATATAATCAACCAAATCTTTGCCTTCTGCAAGTAGCTTTTTATCATCTTTTCTATAACGTTCAGCAAGATTTTCATCTTCGAATATTTCAAGGTCTGTTTTATTAATGACATCTTCAAGTGTTTCTTTCCCCGCCATTTTTATCCATGCAAGGGATGCTGCAACGTATACAGAATCAACATCTTTTACGAAAATCATATCTTCCGTATTTCTAAGCATTGTCTGAAATGCTTCCTGAATAAGTAATTCTGATTTCTTTTCATTCATGCCCATAACATCAACTCTCCCAGAATATATCTTTACTCATGTCCCTATTACATACACATATAGACATTATATATCTTTTTTGTGCAAAAAGACATACAATTCTTTAAAAAAATTAAAAAAGTGGCAAAATTGCCACTCTTTATCTATATTGATTATTCAAAAAATGCCGGATTTATTTTCTTATCCTTAAAATAGTACTCTTTGTCATGCTCGCCAATTTCACGAAGCACCTTGCACGGATTACCAACTGCAACCACATTAGACGGAATATCTTTTGTTACAACACTTCCTGCTCCAATAACAACGTTATCTCCAATGGTAACTCCCGGCAAAAGAATCGCTCCTGCACCAAGCCAACAATTTTTCCCAACACGCACAGGTGCATTATACTGATAGCCTTTTTGACGTAACTCTGCTACAATTGGATGCCCTGCTGTCGCAATTATGACATTCGGACCAACCATCGTATAATCTCCAATATAAACATGCGTATCATCTACTACCGTGAAATTGTAATTTACATACACATTTTTTCCCAAATGAATGTGATAACCGCCCCAATTTGCATGAAGTGGCGGTTCAATATAACAGCCATCTCCTATCTCTGCAAACATTTTTTTCATCAATGCTTCCCACTTATCCATCTCTGTTGGACGTGTCATATTAAAATCATACTGCAAATCCACGCACTGAAGCTGTTTCTTCATAATTTCATCATCATGCGGAAGATACAAATCTGTACTGTGCATCCTGTCTTTCATAGGAACATCGCTAATTCCTGCTCTTTCTACTGTTTCCATCCCAATACCCCCATTTTTTTGCCATGCCTTTTTCATCATAGATTCAAACGCAGCTATATATTATAAAAAATGCCTGAAACACTGTATCTACCAACATTTCAAGCACTTCATTTACTGCCGGCGACCGGAATCGAACCGGTACGGGAGATTAGTCCCGCAGGATTTTAAGTCCTGTGCGTCTGCCAGTTCCGCCACGCCGGCATCCTATTAAGGAATATGATTTTTACAAATCAACTGGACGGAGGTGGATTCGAACCACCGAAGCAATTTGCAGCAGATTTACAGTCTGTCCCCTTTGGCCACTCGGGAATCCGTCCATTCTCTAATACGTTACCGTCTTAAAGACCTATTTAGTTATATCATAAGCCATATAAAAATGCAAGACAGGATTTCGTTTCTTTTATAAAACCATGCCTTGCATTTTCTATTACTTTTTCAAAAAATTCCCTAAGAACGTGCTCTTCCGAGCAGTAGTATCATCTTCATCCTCGTGGATAAATACTGCCACGGAAGTTTTTGGAAGTGTTACAAGCAAAGAACCGCCACTAACAGTATAAGACACCTTACTTGTCGTAAATCCGTATTCATCAGACAACATTACTCTCGTTATCGTAGATTCTTTCGGTATTCCCAAAAACCAAACCGGAAAATCTTTTGTAATTTCATGATCATTGTTATTTACCAATACAACCGTTCTTGAAGTATCTGTAAATCTTCCATAGCTAAGTACATTGTAATCATTTAGCACCGGTTTAAGAGAACCTTTTAATAATTCCGGTCTGCTCTTATGAAGACGTATCATTTCTTTATGGAAATTAATCAATTCATGATCTTCATTTCCCCACGGATAGGTTCTTCTATTATCAGGGTCTGTAAAACCACATACACCCGCTTCATCTCCATAATAAATGGTTGGTGCCCCCGGCCATGTCATCTGTACTGCTACAGCCTCACGCATGACTGCTTTATTAATTCCCTGATTTGCCGCTTCCGGACCAAGAGAATTGGTACGGCCCACCTTACGGTTTGTACGTGTCAGGAATCTGGAGTGGTCATGATTTGAAAGCTCATTCATAGATACTTCTCTGGATGGTGAAGTCATACGTGCACCATGATAATTCATAGCTCCCCAAAAGCTGTCAGCGTTTCCGAGTAAATCTCCTCTAAAGTCATCGCTATGCTTCTGCATACCTGTCAAAAACCATGTAAGTGGTTCCATAAAGGCATCATAGTTCATGACAGTATCCCATTCTTTACCGTTTAACCAAGGTTTTGGATCTCCATAATGCTCAGCAAGAATAATCGCATCCGGATTGGCCTGTTTTACACGTCTTCTAAACTCCTGCCAGAATCTATGATTCATTTCCGGTGACATACCAAGGTCTGCCGCCACATCAAGTCTCCAACCATCTGCATGAAATGGCGCGGAAACCCACTTTTCACCAATACGCAAAATATAATCAAATAATTCCTGCGAACCCTCATAATGAAGCTTCGGAAGCGTATCATGTCCCCACCAGCCATCATAAGTCGTATTATACGGCCATCTTCCATCGTGGGAATCATGGAATAAGAAGAAATTCCGATATGGACTATCCGCTGCAATATATGCACCCTTTTCATAGCCTTCCGCATTTTCATAAATCCGCTCTCTGTCAAGCCACTTATTAAAAGAGCCACAATGATTGAAAACGCCATCCATGATAACACGGATTCCACGCTTGTGTGCTTCTTCTATTAAATGTGCAAACAATTCGTTACTTGCTTCCAAATTTCGTTTATCGGTAATTCGATTGATATATCTTTCAGCGAATCTGTTTTCTCTTTCACCGTATTCAAGCAGTCTTCCTTCGTCATAAACGATTTTGCCTACATGGGGATCTATATAGTCATAATCCTGAATATCGTATTTATGGTTAGACGGTGAAACAAATAACGGATTGAAATAAATTACGTCAATTCCCAAATCCTGTAAATAATCCAGTTTATCTAATACTCCCTGCAAATCTCCGCCATAGAATTCACGAATCCCCATCTGTGCCGGGTATTTATTCCACTGTTCTTTTGGTACTTTGACGGAATAGTCACCGATATAATGATATTCTCTGTCTAAAACATCATTCGTCTCATCACCATTATAAAAACGATCCACATAAATCTGGTACATTACCGCACCTTTTGCCCATTCCGGTGTGGAAAATCCCGGAATGACCGTAAAGAGATAGTCTGCTTCCGGAGTCGTTACCGCACCACGCTGGTCAAAATAGTAAATGATTTCACCTGACTGTACTTTAAAGCAATAGGAAATCGGTTCATTTTCAAGCTGCACCTGAATCTCATAAAAGTCAAACATTTCCGAATGACTTACCTTTGTCATGAGATGCGATACACCATTCCATTCCATATATGCCTGGTCTACATTATCTCTTCCTGTACGAAACCGAATCGTAATCTCTTCATATGCTGTCGGTTCCTGTGGGAATACATAATTTGAAGTTGTATCAGAGTACAATGCTTTCTTATTAAATACCGGCCGCATTGTCGCCATATATTGTTGATTAAATAAATATGAATCCACTAATATGTTCCTCACACTTTCTGTCGAAAGTAATTACACCCCTACAAAGTAAAAAAGACAGTTTTCACAAACTGTCCTTTTCAGAGAAGGTATTTCTTTCTTATGGGGTATAGCAAAAAACTATATAATGTATTGGGGGGTTACAAGTAGTATAATAACACGCCCCCTACATTACAACAATCCCAAGAATTCACAAACATTACAAAAAAGCAACTTTGTTTTTGTTAGTTTTGCACAAACAATGCTTCAAATTCTTCTCTTGTAATCTTTTCTTTCTCCAGTAAAAGCTCTGCACACGCATGCAATACTCTTTCATTCTGGATAATAATATCTTTTGCCTTCTGATAACAGTCGTCAATAATCGATTTTACTTCTTTATCAATTTCTCCGGAAATAACCTCGCTGTGTGCTTTGGCATGTGCAAGGTCTCGTCCGATAAATACTTCATCATCTTCATCGTCATAACATACAACGCCGATTTTTTCAGACATACCGAATTTTGTCACCATCATTCGTGCTTCTTTCGTTGCCTTCTTAATATCAGAAGATGCACCCGTTGTAATGTCATCAAATATAATTTCTTCAGCAATTCGTCCGCCAAGAGATACCATGATGTCCTGAAGCATCTGACCTTTTGTCATAAACATTTCATCCTTATCAGGAAGCGGCATCGTATAACCTGCTGCCCCTGCTCCTGTCGGAATAATGGATACGGTATAAACCGGTCCCACATCCGGAAGAACGTGGAACAAAATAGCATGACCGGCTTCATGATAAGCCGTAATCTTCTTTTCTTTATCAGAAATAACTTTACTTTTCTTTTCAGCTCCTATGCCAACCTTAATAAACGCACTGTTGATATCTTTCTGAATCACATATTTTCGCTCATCTTTCGCTGCAATAATTGCTGCTTCGTTCAACAGGTTTTCAAGATCTGCACCGGTAAAGCCGGCGGTTGTCTGTGCGATATGCTCCAGATTTACATCATCGCCAAGCGGTTTGTTTTTCGCATGGACATTCAAAATTTCCAATCTGCCGCCTACATCCGGTCTGCCTACTGCTATCTTTCTGTCAAATCGTCCCGGACGCAAAATAGCAGGGTCTAAAATATCTACACGATTAGTTGCTGCAACTACGATGATACCTTCATTTACGCCGAATCCATCCATCTCTACAAGAAGCTGATTCAGTGTCTGCTCTCTTTCATCGTGTCCGCCACCCATACCGGTACCACGTCTTCTGGCAACAGCATCAATCTCATCGATAAACACAATACAAGGTGCGTGTTTCTTTGCATCTGCAAATAAATCTCTTACCCTGCTTGCACCTACACCGACAAACATTTCTACGAAATCAGAACCGGAAATGCTGAAAAACGGAACTGCGGCCTCTCCGGCAATAGCTTTTGCAAGAAGAGTTTTACCTGTACCAGGAGGTCCTTCTAATAAAACGCCTTTTGGAATTCTTGCTCCTACCTGTGTAAACTTACCCGGACTTTTTAAGAACTGAACAATTTCTTCCAAATCTTCTTTTTCTTCTTTCAGGCCCGCTACATCTTTAAATGTAATGGCCCCATCGCCCAAGCTGAGTCTTGCTTTGCTCTTTCCGAAATTCATCATTTTATTGTTGCCACCGCCACCCTGGCCGTTAACAATCGATAAAATAATGATAAATACAAATGCACTTATAATAATCGGAAATACCAGAGTTGTTAAAATGCTCTCTTCTTCCGCTTCGTTAATCGTCGGATAAATGCCACTTTCAATCAGTGCTTTTTCTGTTTCACTTACATCGGTAACATTTATTCTCATAACATCACCGGTCTTCAAACGTACTGCGAGTGTTCCTGTCGGACTTGTTTTGTCCGGTGTAATAGCTGCACCCGTAACGTTTTCAGATTCAATCATACGCTCTACATCCTGCATCGTATAGAGTTGTCTGTCCGATGTAAGATAACTGATAATTGCAAATATGGAAAGTGCCAAAATCATGACAAGTAAATATGCACTCATCCCTTTGCCTTGTTTATTATTTTGATTCAATTTCTTTTCCTGACCTTATAAATATATTTGTTTTATAGACTATTCTTCGTCTAACTCTACTACACCAATGTATGGCAGATTACGATATTTCTGGGCATAATCCAGTCCGTAACCAACTACAAATTCATCCGGAATCGTAAAGCCGGTATAGTCTACATTTACATCTACAACTCTTCTTTCCGGTTTATCCAGCAGTGTGCAAAGCTTCACGCTCTTTGGGCCTCTGTCTTTTAACATTTCAAGCAGGTAGCTTAATGTTCTTCCTGAATCTACAATATCTTCCACTACGATTACTTCTTTGTCCTTTAACGGTTCATCCAAATCTTTAACAATTCGTACTACACCACTTGATTTTGTTTCACTTCCGTAACTAGATACGGACATAAAGTCAAGCGATACCGGAACAGTAATTCTCTTTGCCAATTCACATAAGAAAAATACACCACCCTTTAAAACACATACTAAATGTACCTGTTTGCCGGCATAGTCTTTGCTAATCTGATCACCAATCTCCTGAATTCTCTTGTCAACATCTTCTTCCGAAATCAATACATGTACTTTCTCTGCCACTTTTCGTTTCCTCCGTTAGCTTATTTATTCTTCTGTAAATTTTACATTGCTTTCACTTTCTTCGATATAAGAAAGCACCAAAATCCGTTTTGTTTCTGTCGTCACTTTGTAATACGAACTAATTCTCCTTCCGATAACCCACATAATATGTGAGCCGTCTGCTACAAGAAGAAGCTTTTCTCGCATATCCTTCGGAACCTTTTCCTGAATCAGATAATCCTTTAACTTTTTGTGCGACAGTTTTTCATCTATCGTCAGATAGTCTCCTCCCTGACGATTACGCAATGTCGGAATTTCACTTATTTTATCATAATCGAACCATTTCGTATATGTTTTTTGCTCAACACTCTTTAATATATCCAGTATCTCCGCGCTTCCAAACACCTGCATACATCTTTCCATATCGGTTAGCGGAATGATTTCTGATACAAGTCTGCCTCTTGGGGCTGAAAAACAACCTGCTTCTTGGGTTGTCTGAAAAATCAATTTGCCAAACTCTTTTCTCACCTGCAAGCCATAAGGCAAATCCAGACTTCCATTTCCGGTTTTGTATAATAGCTTTATAATATCTTCGACATGTACTGCCGTAATATCCTTTTTGCTTCCGGTCTGCTTAACAATAGCGTACATCAGCAATTGCTTTTGCAGAAATGTATCCTGCTGTAAAAGCTTTTCTACCAAAAGGCAAATACCCGTTGTATCTTCTGCAGCACACTCGTAAAATGCTTTTTCTGTCTGACCCTGCACAAAGCATTCCAATTCCTGCATGATTTCAGCTGTTTTCCCAAGATGCTCTACCGTTCCCACGCAAATCTCTTCCGTTGCATACGGAAGTATTTTATGCCGGATTCTGTTCCGTGCATACATCAGGCTTTCATTTGTCATATCAGTACAATATGCTTCTCCGCTTTCTTTCAAAAACAATTCTATCTCATCTCTTGTCAGGCAGAGTAGCGGTCTGATAACATCTCCGTTTTTAGGTCGGATACCGCAAAGCCCTTGCAATCCGCTTCCCCTAAAGAGCTTAAATAAAATTGTTTCTGCCTGGTCATTCATATGATGCGCTGTTGCAATAACGCCTTTCTTTCCGGAAACATATAATGCCTTTCGAAATGCCTGATAACGTACATTCCGCCCCGCTTCTTCTTCAGAAAGCCCTTCTTTCTCAGCATACGCCGGTACATCCTCATAGTATACGTGGCAAGGTACGCTATAACGTTCACAAAGTGCTTTTACAAAAGCCACATCCTCATCTGCATCTTTACGGATTCCATGATGGACATGTACGGCTTCCATAGAAAAAAGCAACTCTTCTTTACATGCTAAAAGCATCAATAAAAGACACACCGAATCTGCACCACCGGATAGCCCAAGTACAACCCGTTCCTCTTCCTGTATCAGTTCATGCTTTTTAATATATTCAATTACTTTCTTTTGAATACCTTGCTTTTTTGTCATCATAGACACATCATATCTTACAAGCATAGGAAAATGCAAGCCCATCCCTTATCTTGCACGTTCCCAAAAACCGATTGCCGCAACCGTCATATCATCATTTATTTGTCCTTTGCACTGATGAAGTACAAAGCTCAAAATATCATTTGCCAGTTCATTAGGATTTCTTGCTCTGAATTTGCTTACAATTTCGGAAAGAGCACTTTCTCCAAGACCATTATGCAATGCATCCAGTACTCCGTCCGAAAGCATAATGATATAATCTCCATCTAACAGCATCCTGCTGGCAGACTCTGCCTCCGCATCTTCCAAAAGCCCTAACGGTAGATTTCTGGAAGATAATTGTTCTACCAAATGGTCTCTTTTTAAAAAAGATGGTGCAGCACCCACTTTACAAAATCTGCATGTACCGCGGTATAAATCAATATTACAAAAATCCAGCGTAGACTGTTTTGTCCCATCAGTCATGAGAAAACCATTTATCATCTGTGCCGATGATTCTACGGAAAAACCGGCAGTCAAAAGCCGTTGCATCATCTCAACTACAGTGATACTGCTTTCATATGCATCCTCTCCTGCACCGACTCCATCTGATAATAAGATTGCCATTTGCCCCTCTCCGTATTCAAAGCACTGACAAGTGTCTCCAGATATCGTTTCCCCTTGCTTAGTCGCTTTTGCAAGTCCGGTCAGAATATGATACGGTGGTTCCTCTACCAATATGTAATTCTGCCAATCTCCGCTAATAAAAAAATCATTGTTTCTCTGAGGTTGTAATCGGATATTTAGCAAAACAGACATAAAACCTGCCAGGTCATCTATTGTAATTCCACTTCTCTTTGCTCTTACCTCCATACTGCATTGTCGATAATCTTCTCCATACACGAACACAAAATCCCGCATATAAATCCCTTCTCCCCGCAATTCTTTCGCAATCTGTTTATATCGCTTCTCCGAAAGCGGTTCTACCCGGCGTTTTTCTTTGGCAATCGTATCAATAACATTTGATAAGTCTTTAATCTGCTTTGCAAAAATATGATTCTGTTCTACTTGTTCCATTTGTTTTAATTTATCTTCATTTTCCCGAGAATCGAATGATATGATACTCTGAAAACTATCTGCCAGTTCTCTAAGGGAATCTGCGTATTCTAATAATTTTTGCTTTCCATAATCTTGTATAATAGAAACTTCTGTTTTCATGGCATTCCTTCCTTCTCTATTTTTTCTTGCTCAATTTTAGACACGCAGGATTCACATTATTTGTCGTAATCCGTTATCCTTTTTTGATTTTTTTCCGACAAAACCTTCCAGCCGGATGCAATAGAAAAGCTGCTCACCATCTCTGGCGAGCAGCCCTCTTTCTATTCTTCTTTAAACAGGATTTCATCTTCATATACAAGCCCCAGCTTCTCTTTCGCTACATCTTCTATATATTTCTGTGTCTGGGTATATTTCTTATACTCTTCCAATTCTTCCGAACGTGCTTCCTCTTCTTCAATTTTTTTCTGAAGCTCCATCTCTTCCTGCAAATAAGCTTCCTGTTTTTCCTGAAGCTGATGCTTACGGACACTTACAGCTACTACTAGCATAAGCAGTACTGCTGCCACAAGAAACATTGCGAACTTATTCTGTTTTCTTTTCTGATAAGCCACTCTACGTCTTGCCATAAGCTCCTCCTATTGTTTACATAATATTATCTTAACCATTTTTTTCATCTGCGTCAACTGGTTTCTAAGGCGCTTTCTAAACTTACTTGATTGTCTGCTTAATGATATTTGAAAAGCTTTCTTTTTTGCCTGATACTTATTTACTGCTTTTCCATACGGTAAAGCCAGTGTTTTTCTTGTTTTTGTATATGTCCGATAAAATACTCCTTTCAAATAGCAAATGATTCTCGAAGAAAATCTTACCAAACTTCTTCCGATGGTTATACTGTATAGCAGCATTCCTATCATCGCTCCGGCAATCAGATACCAGCGCAGTCGTCCTTCGTTATACTCATACAATAGTTTAAAAAACTCTGATCCTACATAACACCAATACAAACCATCCTCAACTCCTATTGCCCATACATTATGTGTTATGATTCTTCTAAAGATTCTTAACAGATCATACACTACCGCAATCCATATCCCAAGCTTTAATGCACGCAATAATAGCATCAATTCTGCCACAACCAATTCACTCATGCCATCTCCCTTAACTTTTCCCAGTCACTCTATGTCCTTATCCAAAAAGCTTAGAAAACAACGTTGTTGTCTTTTCTTTTCCTGATATCATATCTGAATAGGTTAGTGAATCAATGCTCCCATCAACATCAACCTCTCCTTTATCCAGAGACAATCTGCTTACATGCAAATCTTTCCCTTTTATCATCAGCATTCCCTGATCAGTTTCAAGCAGCACTTCATTCATATCAAAAGAAAGGACATCTACCACTCCGCTAATGGTACATGTCCTTCGGTTTGTCAGCATAATCTTATGTGTTCGAATTTGTTTATTACTATAATTCTCTTCCATAACAACACCTCTCCTTCTTTATTTCATATATATGAGGGGTTTTGATATTTCATGCTTATTCTGTAATGTATTTGTACATATCCTTTGCTTCTTCTTTACGAATGACTTCTGAAACATCTAATACTTCTACTTTGACTTCTTTATTGCCAAACTGTATTGCAATAATATCTCCTGCCTTTACATTTGTCGATGCTTTTGCCGGCTTATCGTTAATCATAACACGACCTGCATCGCATGCTTCATTTGCAACCGTTCTCCGTTTGATTAATCTTGATACTTTTAAATATTTATCCAGTCTCATCGTTTTCCTCCCCGAATCAATCGAGATATTAAAAAGGTCTCGATACCAAGTACCAAGACCTTTACTTTCTTGCAATTTATAATCTTATGCGTTGATCATATCTTTAAGAGCTTTACCAGCTTTGAATTTTGGAGCTTTAGAAGCTGCAATTTTCATAACTTCGCCAGTCTGAGGATTTCTACCTTCTCTAGCTGCTCTTTCGGATACTTCGAATGTACCAAAGCCAACTAACTGAACTTTTTCACCTTTCTTTAATTCATCAGCTACTACATCTACAAATGCTTTTAAAGCTTTTTCAGCATCTTTCTTAGAAAGTTCTGCACTTTCAGCGATTGCTGCAACTAATTCTGTCTTGTTCATTTTCAATTCCTCCTAATATTTACCTGTTCTAACCCTAAGTGAATGTACTTCACTAAAAAAGTCTATACATATTTATAGTGTTTTTAAGCCTATTTGTCAAGGTTTTTTGCCTAATTATTCCTCTAAAAGCGTCAAATCCAGAAATGAGTAACTGATATTCTTTTCTTCGCTGTCAACTTTTATTGTATACGACTTAGAGGTATATCCTGTTTTACGAAGTGTCAGGACGTGTGAGCCGGTCTCCTTCTTAAAACTACACGGTGTTATTCCTACATAATTTCCATCCAAATACAGTTCCACATCGGTTGGAGAATCTACCGTTACATAATAAGATAGTGTGCTTGTTATGGCATTTCCGGTCTCTTCATTTGGAAGTACTGCTTCTGTTTCAAACGGATTAGCATATTCAGAAGACTCCGGACTTTCCACATCATTTCCCGATACATCTATATCATTGCCCGAAACATCCGGGTCCAATTCCATAGACGCTTCTATTCCTGCGGATTCCTGCGCCACTTTAATATATTGTGTCAATGTACTATAGCCTGCTTTCATCAAAATCATCTGATGAATTCCATATTCTAATCGTATCGGCTTGCTATAATCTGCTTTTTCACCATCTACATACAGTATGGCATCTGCAGGCGTAATAGAAAATACAACCGACCCATACTTTGGTTCAGCACCTTTCAGATCCCCCACATCCAAGGTTAATTCAATGTTTCTCCTCACATCGATTTCTTTTACTCCACTAGTGCCTTTATTACTGATAACTACCTGATGAATTCCTTCCGGAACAACAAGCAGCATATTTTCTGTCACACGCTGTACAACATCATTTCCAATCTCAATAAAACCGCCATAAAAATATTCTTCATTTTTTAGACGTACATAGCCGTGTCCCTTTTCTACCACAAGACTGTATACCTCCGAGTCAATGCCATATACGGTCACACGGTCTATGGGGTTAATCTCCATTAATTCTGCCGGTTTTCCATCGGACAGAATTACCATATCATCTGTATATGCATAAATTCCTGAACCCACAGAAATTTGATGCTTCTCTTCATCTATTCGATAATTACCGATTTTTTCATGGACAAAACCGGTTTTACTTCTTTGTAAGGTGTTTAATCTCTTTTTACTTTTGAAAAATGTCAAGTCAACGATTTCACCGGGTTTTACTTGTGAGGCAGAAAGTGCTTTTCCGTATTTGTCATAGAAATAAGAAGCACCATCATATTGCAGTGTATACTGTCTGTTAACACTCATATTTTTAAACGTAAGTGTTTTGCTTTCTGTATCCACCGCAGTGACAACAGCTGTATCAGTACTGTCATATACTCCGGGATCTGCCGCAATAAAGCCGGTAGATTTCTTTTCCTGCTGGGAAATCGGCTGGTTATTAAAAGCACATGCCGTAAGCACACCTGCCACAGCAAGCAATATAGCCATATATAAAATTCTATTTTTTTTGCTACGTATTATTTTGTGCAAGTTATTTTCCTCCGCACCGTATCACTTGTATCTATATTTTGAATTATAATACATCTATCGGCATAAAACCACCTTTATAAACTCTTGTTTTTGTGCTTCCTGACGTAATATATTTTCCAATTTCTCTGCCGTTTTCCATGGAATAAACGCTTTTCCGTTATTATAGTAGAAATTAACAATTTTCCAAAACTTCTCCGGATACAAAAAACGGAAATACATTTGCATGCGTTCTGCTTCCGATAAAGGTCTTACATATTCGTAAGCACTTAAAAGTTCCTCCCCTGTTTTTATAGACCAATCATGCTTTTCCAATATCTTCCGAAGAAAATAACAAATATCCCTCGTTGCATTATCCCATATACATTTTTCGAAATTGATAAAAAATGGCTGGCTGTCAACAAACAATATATTATGATACTGAAAATCTCCATGACAAGGAATTCTTTCATCCGACATATCCATTTTTTCTTTCACAATTTCTGTAATATCTAATGCCTGTTCCAAAAATCCATCATATGTCTGTAATAAAAAATGTTCAAAATCGTTTTTCTGTCCTTTTTCCCTTAAAAAACGACGCACCTTCTTTAACTCTCTATTATGCTTTTCAAATTCCTCCTCCATAGAAGCAACCTGAAGCGATATTTCGGCATCTTCCAAAATTTCTTTCGGAATAGTACTTGCAGCGTTATGATATCTCGCCAATGCCGCCATCGTCTTTTTACAATAATCCATATTGGAGACATCACATTCCTGTCCTTCCACATATGTTTTTATCATATATTTGCTTCCGTCGGATTCTGTTGTTATAAATAGACCTTCTTTGTTTCGAACCAGCATTTCCACTTGTTCAAAACCACGCTTACATACCTCTTCCAGCAAAATATTCTGAATCGGAAGCTTTTCACTGCGTCCGTTATATTCTTTTAATATATAAATACCTATCGTTGTTTCACAAAGAATAGCGCCCCGCACCTTCCAGGTGCGAAGCACTTCTAAATCATATTGATCAAGTACATTTGTAGCCCCTCGCTTCACACTTTAAGCCTCCTTATTCATTCCATACCATATCTTATGAATAACAACCTCGAAGTATGTTTCTTTTTTGCTACTATTATTTACCTATTCCCAATATTTCATATGTTATACTTTTTAGTCGAAATACTTCTGCATATTTTTAAGCAGATATTCCTTATTATTATGCGCCGGAAACTCAATAACATCCTCCAGCATTCGTTTCAGCACTTCTCCAATCTGTCTGCCCGGCGACATGCCCGCTTCAATCAAATCACTTCCTGTTACTGCCAAATCCTTTAATGATAAGCATTCTTTCCTTTCAAGAATTCCTTCATATACCGTTTTCAGATATTCGTTCTTTTTCAATTTCTTATCTTTAAACGTATCACTTTGTGCCATAATGTCCGCATAATTCACAAGAAACATTTCCGGAAAAGCATCTTCTCCTATTCTGGCAATGCTCTTTCTTACGGTTTTTTCCGATACATCCAAAGGATATGGCATTGCCCAGTCATGATACTTTACAAGCTGGGCTGTCTTTTTAATTGTATCATTATCAAACTTTAACCGTCTGAGTACTTGTATCGAAATCTCTGCACTTTTCTCCGGATGTCCGTAAAAATGATCATATCCGTCTTCATGTACTTTTTTGCAAAGTGGCTTTGCAATATCATGAAACAGCATGGTCAGCCGAAGTACCTTATCTGCCGGCACAAAGCCTAAGCTATGCAAAGTATGTTCTCCTACAGAATAACAATGATGCGGATTATTCTGCTCTGTCTCCATGCACAAATCAAATTCAGGCATAAACTGCTTGGTAATACCCGTTTCATACGCTACTCTCAAATAATCAGGATGATCGGATACGAGCAGTTTTACGAGCTCCACCTGTATTCTTTCCGCACTGATATTTTTAAGATTCGGTGCCAAAACGCTAATCGCGTTTTTCGTTTCTTCTTCAATAACATAACCAAACTGTGCTGAAAATCTGACTGCACGCATAATACGGAGTGCGTCCTCCGTAAAACGCTCTATAGCATTTCCTACACATCGGATAATACCCTTTTGCATATCCTCTATGCCACCGAAAATGTCCACCAGCCCAACTCTGTCATTATACGCCATTGCATTGACCGTAAAATCCCTACGCTTCAAATCCTCTTCCAGAGATTTTGTAAACGTTACTTCTTTTGGATGACGGCTATCTTCATAATCGCCATCAATACGATAGGTAGTAACCTCATATCCTACTTTATCAATCATGACCGTTACCGTACCATGCTGCAAACCGGTATCAATCGTACGTCGAAATAGTGCTTTCACTTCTTCCGGCTCCGCACTTGTGGTAATATCCCAATCATTGGGGATTCGTCCCATAATGGAGTCGCGAACACAGCCGCCCACTGCATACGCTTCGTGGCCGGCTGTCTCTAATGTCGTAATTATGAAATTTACCTCATTTGGTAACTGAATCTGCATTCTATTTAACCAATCTAACTGTTTCACGTGCAATGGCAAGTTCCTCGTTTGTAGGTACTACCATTGTGATTACTTTGCTTCCTTCGTCAGAAAGAATTCTTTCTTCTCCTCTGACTTTATTCTTTTCCGGATCGATGTTTGTTCCGAGGTAACCGATGTACTGACCGATAAGCTCTCTTACACAGTCATTGTTTTCGCCTGCACCAGCTGTAAATGCGATAACGTCTACACCATTCATTGCTGCTACATAGCTACCGATGTATTTACCTACACGGTATGCATAGCCTTCTAATGCCTGAATTGCCATTTCATTGCCTTCTGCTCTAGCAAGCTGTAAATCTCTGAAATCATTGGATAATCCGTCAGATAAACCGAGAACACCTGATTTTTTATTTAAAATATTTACTACTTCATCCGCACTGATGCCTTCTTTTTCTGCAAGGAATGTTACTACTGCCGGATCAAGGTCACCGCTTCTTGTTCCCATCATCAGACCTTCCAATGGAGTAAGTCCCATAGAAGTATCGATAGAAACACCATTCATCACTGCAGATACGGAAGCACCGTTTCCTAAATGGCAAACGATGATTTTGAGATCCTTCACATCTTTTCCTAAAATCTCAGCAACACGTTTGGATACGAAATCATGGCTTGTACCATGGAAACCATAACGGCGCACTTTGTATTTTTCATAGTATTCATATGGAATACCGTATAAATATGCCTTGCTTGGCATTGTCTGATGGAAAGCTGTATCAAATACGCCTACCATCGGTACGCCCGGCATAACTGCCATACAGGCACGGATACCGATAAGATTTGCCGGATTATGAAGCGGTGCAAGGTCATTGCAGGACTCTACTTCTGCAAGCACTTCATCATCAATTACTACGGAGCTTGCAAATTTCTCACCGCCATGTACGATACGATGACCTACTGCATCGATTTCCTTTAAATCAGAAATAACGCCAACTTCTTTATCCAATAATTTATTAAGCACTAACTGAATTGCTACTTTATGATCCGGCATGGAGGCCGCTTCTTTTTTCTTTTCGCCGCCTTCAGGCTGATGAGTAATTTCACCTTCACCGCCGATTCTTTCACACAAACCTTTTGCCAATACACCTTCTGTATCACTATCGATAAGCTGATACTTTAAGGATGAACTACCACAGTTAATTACTAATACCTTCATGTTCTACCTCACATTTATTTTATATTCTCTTAGTAAGCCTTACCCCAGTAAACCATCTTCTTAGCAGGTTTTCCGCAGCATACACATGTTTCGCTAAGTGTTTCCTGCTCAAATGGCATACAGCGGCTTGTTACGGACAATTCTTCTTTAATCTGGTCTTCACACGCCTGATCTTCACACCACATTGCTTTTACAAAGCCTGTCTTTTCTGCAAAAATGCTGCGAAGCTCATCCATATCTTTTGCAACATAAGTATGTTCTTCTCTGTGTGCTCTTGCTCTTTCCAGCATTTCAACCTGCATCTTATCTAAAGTTTCAGCAACCTTTGCTTCTAATTCATCAAATGATACTTCAATCTTTTCTCTTGTATCACGTCTGCAGATTACACATTTGCCTGCTTCAATATCCTTTGGACCTACTTCTACACGAAGCGGAATACCACGCATTTCCTGTTCGGAGAATTTCCAACCCGGACTCTTGTCTGTATCATCTACTTTTACTCTGAAATTAGAAAGCATGTCTTTCATTTCGAAAGCTTTGTCTAAAACGCCTTCCTTTTTCTGCTGAATCGGAATGATAACAACCTGAGTTGGAGCTACCTTTGGTGGTAATACAAGACCGGAATTATCACCGTGAACCATAATAACAGCACCGATAAGTCTTGTAGTCATACCCCAGGATGTCTGATGTACATGTTTGAGCTTATTATCTTTGTCTGTATACTGAATACCAAATGCCTGTGCAAAGCCATCACCAAAGTTATGGCTTGTACCGGACTGAAGTGCTTTTCCGTCATGCATCAATGCTTCTACCGTATATGTAGCTACTGCACCTGCAAATTTTTCTTTATCTGTTTTACGTCCTTTTACTACAGGAATTGCTAATACGTTTTCTAAGAAATCCGCATATACATTCAGCATTAAAATTGTTCTTTCTTCTGCATCTTCTGCTGTCGCATGCGCTGTATGACCTTCCTGCCATAAGAATTCACGGCTTCTAAGGAATGGTCTTGTTTCTTTTTCCCAACGTACTACGGAACACCACTGATTTAATAGCTGTGGTAAATCTCTGTAAGACTGAATTACATTTTTGTAATAATCACAGAATAACGTTTCAGACGTAGGTCTGACACAAAGTCTTTCCTGAAGTGGCGCAAGACCACCATGTGTCACCCATGCTACTTCCGGTGCAAAACCTTCTACATGGTCCTTTTCTTTCTGTAATAAGCTTTCCGGAATGAACATTGGTAAATATGCATTCTGTACACCGGTTGCTTTAAACATAGCATCCAGCTGCTGCTGAATAAGTTCCCAAATAGCATATCCTGCCGGTTTGATTACCATACATCCCTTAACACTTGTATAATCGATTAATTCTGCTTTCTTAACTACGTCTGTATACCATTGCGCGAAATCTTCTTCCATAGACGTAATCGCTTCTACTAACTTTTTGTCAGCCATTTATAGTATCTCCCTTCGATGCATTTTCTTTTTTAAATCAAATCATTTCGGTAAATCTTCTATTTTATTGCATACCTATTCAGATTTTAGGTGGATGCGCAAGTTTTGTCAATGTTTCGTGTTATTTTTCAACTTTTCAAGCCAACTAAATCTGCCACATTAAAGCTGACACGAATATTCCTTTTATCATATATCTGATGGAAATTCTTATCGATACGATTTGTAATCATTTCAATATATTCTTGTCCGGCATTTAAAAGAATTACTACAAACTGCTCGCTGCCATACCTTGTACAGACATCCACCGAACGCAAAGATTCCTGAATCGTTTTTTCCATACAAGTCATGGCGCGTTCTCTTTCATCTACATAAAAAGAATCTGCACCAACCGCTTCTAATGTAATCATTACAAGCTGAATATTATAGCCATATCGTTTTCCTAAATGCTGAACATAATCGTATACTTTGGTAAACTCTCTGTATTCCAGATTTAACGTTCCGTTATACGCTCCCTGCTCTTTCAAATTGGAAACCAGTTTCATCAAATCAACAGAATTGCTTTGTTTTGTAAAGCTCACATCCTGATTATAGAAATAGTATCCGCATTTTCCGCTTTGTTTTACATAGTACAATGCGCGGTCTGCCTTTTTCACAACATCTGTATAATCATCCATTGTTGTTGTCATACAAAGCCCAATAGACAGAGATGATACAGATAAATATGTATTTCCCTCTTTCTTTTTCGCAAATTCATTCATAATCTGCTCGACAAGAGCGGTTGCTTCCTCTTTATCCACATCTTCCATATAAAATAAAAATTCATCACCGCCAAGCCTTGATATAATCGCTCTGTCCTCAAAACAAGAAAGCACTTCTCCTACCGTTTTTAATGCATAATCTCCAGCAAGATGTCCCATCGTATCATTTGTTCGTTTCAAATTATCCAAATCCACAAATGCAAGACATCCCTGTTGTTCTTTCATTGCTTTCGTGATTTTGCTTTCTCCCTCTTTTCGATTTAATAAACCGGTCAAATAGTCATATGCCTCTGCTTTTTTCGCTTCTTCTTCAATACTCTTTACAATTTGATTAATCAGAGCTGAACTTTCTTCTGACAATGTCTTTTCTTTCGTAATATCATTGCTCTCAACCGTTAATTTTCCGGCCTCCATCAATTTGACAGCGATATCCAAAAGCTTCGGATCAAACTGCGTTCCTCTTCCGTTGATAAGCTCTTTATGAATCTCCTCTTCAGAAAGACTTTCCCTGTATATTCGCTTGCTGCTCATTGCATCAAATGCATCTGCAATACAAATGATTCTCGCCACTAACGGTATTTCTTCTCCACTTAGACCTTGAGGATATCCTGTTCCGTTATATCTCTCATGATGATATTTCGCGCCGGCATCCACATCCGTAATAGTCTCAATATCCTTTAAGATATCCCCACCGATTGTTGTATGGGATTTGATAATGTTAAATTCATGCTCTGTCAATCTTCCCGGCTTGTTGAGCACATTGTCAGGAATACCTACTTTTCCGATGTCATGCAACAATGCGATATATTTTAGATTTTGTATTTCTTCCTCATGCCAGCCAAGCTCTCTGGCAATTAACGCACTATATTCTGCCACACGTACAGAATGACCTTTTGTATAACTGTCTTTTGCTTCTATCATACTGGCAATCGTAGAAATAGTTTCAAAGGAAAGCTGTTCAATTTGCATTGTCTTTTCCCGTACTTTGTCTTCCAGATTTCTCGTAAGCTCTTCTAACTGCATACTTCTGTCGATTCGATTAATCATTACTTCCGGAACAAAAGGCTTTTTAATAAAATCTACTGCCCCCATTTTTAAACCTTTAATTTCCGATTCCACATCTGCATCTGCCGTCAGAAAAATCACCGGTACATTATGATTTAAATGCAGCTCCTTCATTTTTTCATATACTTCAAAACCATTCATATCCGGCATTTGAACATCAAGCAAGACCATATCTACAAGATTTTTAGATAAAAAAGTTACCGCTTTTTCTCCTGATTTCACTAAAATCAGTCTGTACTTATCTTTCAATATACTTTCCACAAATTTCAAATTCGCCGCCAAATCATCGACTACCAAAATACTTTTCATACTTATACCTCAATAGATATCCTATTCTGTAACAAAGAAACCACTTCATCATAATCATACTGTTCTACATATTCTTCAATCTGTTTTATAAGCTGATTTTCCTGTTCCTTAAACTGCTTTCCCTGTACTTCTCTTAACAAATCCATCGCTCTAAAAGAATCCATATCTTCGCATGCCTGATAAATATCAGAAAGCCATTTTGCATCTAAAACAGCAACTTCTTTTTTTGATGTGGCCTCCTCTTCCTTTGCAAAATAATCTTCCAGTTTTTGTATCATATCCTGACACATCTCCATAAATGCCGGCGTCTTCTCTTCCAAAAACTCTGTATCATTTGCCTTCCCTGCATACTCCAGTTCTTTTGCATACTCCGAAAGTTCCATCGCTCCCACACTTGCACTTATAGATTTAATACCATGCACATCTATTACAAAATCCGCTTGATTTGCTATATTCATTCTCTTCAACGCTTTTTTCAAATCTACATAGTATGTTTTTAAAATAGAATAATATATCTCTTCCGTCAGATGCAGCTTTTTCATGGCTTCTACAGAATGTATTCCCTCTATCTGAATCGTCGAAAAAATTTCCTCTTCCAATGCTATTTCCAGAGTGTTCACATTTCCTAAATACTTATCTAACATTGCTTCCAGCTTAGCAATCACAATCGGTTTTGTCAGATAATCAGACAGTCCTGCTTCCAACAGCTCTTGTTTTGCTCCATAAATGGCATTTGCTGTTAGTGCAATAACCGGTATCGTCTTGCAATAATCCTGATCCAACTCACGAAGTCTCTTTGTTGTTTCCACACCATCCATTTCCGGCATCATTTGATCCATAAAAATCAAATCATAAACATTGCTTTTTGCCATTTCCAATGCAAGCTTTCCGCTATCGGCAATATCTACCAACAATTCATATGGCTTCAATAGATTTTGCATAATCAATAAATTTGATGAATTATCATCTACCACTAATACTTTCTTACCAATTGCATTTTTTATCTTAACCGGCTTATAAATATTATATTTTTTACTTTTATAACTCTTCTCCGTTTCTGTTATACTCATCGGTGTCCAATCAAGCACCTGCTGTATTAATGTCGCGGTAAACGTTGTTCCTTCGCCATATACGCTTTCCACCTTTATAGAACCATGCATAAGCTCGCATAATCGTTTACAAATCGTAAGCCCCAGTCCTGTTCCCTGCACGGAACGGTTTTTACCGGCATCGACCTGATTATATTCATCAAATAATTTTCCAATATTCTCTTCTTTAATTCCTATCCCACTATCCTGTATTTTAAATATCAGCCTTACCTTCTCATTAGTAACCGGCTCGTACGATACTGACAAACGGATAAATCCCTCTTTTGTAAATTTTACTGCATTTCCGATAATATTAATCAGTATCTGCTTAATACGTACTACATCCCCATATAATATCGTTGGAATTCCTATTTCTGTGTTGTATTCCAAATTCACATTAGAGTTTTGTAGTTTTTCACGGAACATATTTACAACATCTAATATAGTCGTTCCTAAATGATACTCATAGTCATTAATCTCATACTTCCCTGCTTCAATTTTTGACAGATCCAGAATATCGTTAATAATTCTAAGAAGCCCTTCGCCTGCATCATGAATAAGCATAATTCTGGATGCCATATCGGAATTCAATTCTTCTCTTAAAATAATTTCACTCATTCCGAGAATCGAATTCATTGGTGTTCGGATTTCATGACTCATATTCGCCAAAAATGCGCTCTTTGCCGCATTTGCTCTCTCTGCTTCTTCCTTTGCTTTATTTAATTCTGTAATCATGTTTTGGGTTTCTGTCATATCGTTTACAATGATAATATCACTTAAGAAGTCATTATAATTGTCTCTTACATGACTAATCTGCAGATTACAGATTCTGTTATTCAGCTTGCAGGTACACTCAATAAATTCTGCTGTTCTATCCGGATTCGATACTTCATAATCCGTCAAATCAAACAATTCATCCAGTTTCTTTTGTTTTAAAAGCTCATCCGGCATATTAAAAAAATCGACCGCTGTAGCATTACAAATTTTCAGGTTCTTATTTTCATCAACAATAAGCAGCGGCACATGGATAGATGCATAAATATAATCTGATAAGTTCTGGACACTGATATAATTGATATTCGTTTTCCGGGACATCATATAGGCAAATACAACCGCCAGCGGTTGAATAATTGCCGTAGCCGGAAATGCAGGTTGTCCTACTCCCATAACAAACGTATCCAGCATAAGTCCTACCCCAATGATTAGAACAACCCAAAAGCAAGCTTTCGCCATTACAACTTCTCTCTTCCTGGACTGGCGGCGAATGGCATAAAGAAGCTCTACGATTATGAAAAACAGGAATCCCACCAAATAAATATTGTAAAGAACTCTCCCCTTATAATCTGTTGTAATATACGTCATCCCATATTTCATTGATACAAATATACAACTTTTTGATACGCTAATAAGCGGATATACCATTAACGCACCAAAAATAGCATATCCTTCTGCAATACTTTTGAAACGTGGAGGAATATTCAGCCATATTCCAACAAGGCACATAGCCAAAACCAAAAATCCCAGTATTCCAATCAGATAAACAGCTCTCCAAAATGCGGCAGCATTTTCATTCGTTTGTAACGTGAACACTGCCATTCCCAGATTCCATAAAAAACTAAATAATCCCAGTATTAAAAAATACCAGTTTGCCACCATGTTTTTATCTTCTTGAATAATATGGTTTATTGCCAGTACTACAGATATCGTTCCAAGTACTGCCAGAAAAATAGATAATAGTAAATTCATATTCTGCCCCTCCTTATACCAAATTTAACAAAATATGAATTACCGCAAAAATCGGTATAATCCACGGATTTCCTGACGGCTTCTGTTTAAATATGAATCTCTTAATAAGCGTATAGATAAGCAAACCATACAACACAGCATTTCCAACCTGAAAACTGATTCCCACATACAAAATAAGCGCAAATCCAAAGAAATATAATATCTTATTACTTTTATCAAACTCTCTAAAACGCAAAAGAAGCATAAAGCCTACATAGATCAACGCAGGAGCTGCAACGTACGTTGCCATAGATGTGAATAATGGTGCCATAAAGAAACACAATAAGAATAAACACCCCGTTGTAAGTGCTGTAATTCCCGTCTTTCCTCCGGATACAATCCCTACCAAAGACTCCCCATAAGCCGTAACTGTCGGTGTTCCAATCAAACCACTTGCAATACTGCTGATTCCATCAACCGTAATAGCTCTTTTCAGGCTGACGGTATCTTTCATCCGATCATCAATATCGCTGTAAATCGCATCGAAAGAAGACGTGTTTGTACCAATCGCATCAAAAAAGTGCGCCATTGTAAACATAAATACAGCGTTAATAAATAGATAGAGAGTATTTTTTTCGGAAAAGCTTTCTAATACATCCGGAAACGAAAGCATTACTTGTGTAAGATCTTTTGCATCATAAGAAAAACTGAATATATCATCAAAATAGTTGCCGATAGAAATTCCGGAGATTTGATATGCTTCATAATAAGACATAGACATGCTTAAGAAATATGCGACTATCAAGCCGATTAAGACAAAACCTTTTTTATTCCTTCGTTTAAGTACATAAATAACAGCAATACTGATTCCGCAAATAGTAAGTGGAATTGGTTCAAACCGTCCAAAGGAATAAAACCCATTTCCCTTTTCCAACAAACCGGTGGTGCTAATTCCATAAAGAAATAATGCCAGACCAATTCCAGACATGAGAATTCTTCGGAAATCATCTCCCATAATTTCCATAATCATGTCATAAATACCAAATCTGACAAACCCACAAATTACGATTCCTGATATATATGTCGCTAATAACAAAACGCTCCAATGTATTCCATTTTCTGCAGTAGCAAACCCTAAAAACATACCTGTAACGCCAAGTCCGGGTGCTAGTGCAAGTGGAAGCTTTGTATAAAATGCAGAAATAATGGTTGCAAAGCCAGACACACAGACCGTCGCCAAAAACACCCCATTATAGCTCATTCCGGCTTCCGAAAGCACACTTGGGCAGACAACTAATATGTATGACATTGCAAGAAACATCGCAATCCCTGCAAAAATTTCGTTTTTAACTGTTGTTTTATGAAATTTCAGATTAAAATAATCCATACGTACCCCTTATACTATAACAATTATTAACCTTATTGTATTTAATCAAAAAACTTTTTACAACTGTTTTCTTCCCTCATATTTCTCATCATACATTCCGCAAGTCCAAGCATCATATAAATGTATGGCGTATTCAAAATCTGCTGAAAGCTGAATTGATTATGTATCAAATAAGAACAAATACTTATTATAAAGATTAGTGCCATTGGTCTTTTCGGAAAGTGCTTTATCAAACGGCTTACTGACGAAATAAATGCCACGCAAAATGTAAACAGTCCCCATATTCCCACATTTACAAGCAATGTAATCATTTCATTATGTGCATTTGTCAGACGGTTTCCTCCGAATTGTTTTTCTATCATTTCAAAGATAATCGGATTGTTAGATGCATGTATTGCAAAGCAATCCGGTCCTACTCCGAATATTTTCTGTAAGGGTGTCATCGTTTCAAAAATAAGAAATCCATCACGCCATGTCGTAGAACGGTTACTTCCCCATGTCGCATTAAAGTAAAACGCACTACATTCTGATAACGGTCCAATGCTTCCCGGGTTATTTGTATTTAATACTAACAATATAATATAAGCTATCCCTATCAATATAAGTAACCAAATGATAACTGTTCTTATCTTCACATAATCAGAAATCCAATTTTTTTCTCTGTTTCCCCGTATTCTATCCTGTGTATTCACTATTACACGCAATGCTATCGCTGCAAGCATCACTAATAGCGTTGCATTTCCAAGCATAAAATCAATTACGGGATTTTTTAAATTCAAACTCTCCGGAAAACATATAGAAATTATTCTCAGCACTTGACAGCTCATACCATAAAGTGCCACCAAATCTAAAAAACGTTTCATTTTTTCTGTTTCGGTAAATGCATATAGAAACAATATAAAAAAGAAAATCCCTAATGATAGAAATGCACTATCGCTTCCTTCCACCGCACCAAGAGCAAACGCTATTGTGGCGTGAATGAATCCCATGAGCCGAACCACGATATCCTCTGAATTATAATACAGAACGGCGCCAATGCAGAAAAATACCGAATAGTACCCACAAAACCAGTTGATATTTCCCATACTGGAAATATAACTTGGTGCACTGTATTCCATCTCAATCGGATAAACAGAAAATCGATTTAGTAATCCCCATAGCATAAAAAGGAAGCTCACAATACCTATAAAGTATAGAAAGTCCTGTATTCTGTCCGCTTCAAAAAATCGGGAAGTAAAAAAATAAATTCCCACACAAATCAACTGTGTACCAAGTCCCATGTACCAGCCTGCGGTTCCCCATAGGGCTTCTTCCTTATATGGTGACAGAAAATAGGAAAGAAGTAATACACATGTGTAGTCAAGAATTGCTGCGTCAGTCAGACTGATTTCGTATAGGAAACGATCTGCGAACATAGCTCTCTTGCCCTGTTGTTTTCTTCCCATTTCTGTAGGCATATCATCTTTCTTCTGATGCCTTCCGGTTTCCATCTGGCCAACAAAATAGAACAGTCCATAAATCACTGCAAACGGAATCATTACCCATCCAAAACAGACCGACATAAATTTAAGCAGTTCAAACTTGTGTGTCGCAAGCTGCTCATATCCGTTCACAAAGTAAAGTGCATAAAACACAATAAGCAGGACTAGGTATAAGCCTACTCCTGCCTGTAATAATTGTTTTATGAAATTGCACACTTTTTGTGCTCCGTTTTGCTCTGCCTTCATATAATCGACGCTTTCATCTATCATTTTTCTGCTACAAAAACGTCCCTCCATCACCAAAGAAATCTATAAATGCGGCTCCTTCCGGCTGTACTACAAAAGATAATTCTTCTTTTGTCCGAGGATGCTTTATTGCAAGCTCGTAAGCACATAATGCCACATTCTTAATACCTGCCTCACGCGAGTATTCCTTTACCCTCTCGTCAGCGTACTTTTGGTCTCCCAAAAGCGGCATGTCCGCATGCGCCATTTGTGCACGAATTTGGTGGAAACGTCCTGTTTCTATGCTAATATCATACAGCACTTTCCCGTCCTTTGCATCCATTATCTTATAATAAAGAACGGCTTTTTTCGCACCCTCTGTATTTGCCGGAACGATTTTGGCCATATTGGTTTTTGAATCTTTAATCATGTAATCTTCCAAAATGCCTTTTTCTATAAACGGCTGATTATAGGATATGGCATAATAATGTTTGTGGAGACTTCCTTCCTGCAAGCTTTTCGTTAAATACGCTGTTGCTTCAGGCGTCTTTCCAAACGCAAGTACGCCTTCTACCGGCTGATCCAATCGATGAACGATACCAAGATATGGCTCCTTCTTTGATTTCTGAGCTGTTTTTGCATCTTCTTTATCTATGGCTTTTGCCAAATAGTTTTTCAATTCGCTTACCACATCCTGCTGACCGATTTTGGCAGTCTGTGTCGGAAACCCTGCCGGCTTTCTACATATTAAAATGTCATCATCTTCAAATAAAATTTCTGTTTTCATGACTCTCCCGATTCAGTGCTTTTGGTAGCATAATTATATCATTTGCATTATAAAATACAATACAAAGAACTTGCTTTTCTGCTCATTAAACGGCAAAATATATATATCTTGCGAAGGAGAAATGACATGAAAAGGAAAATACTTACACAATTTTTTACACTGACACTAACATGTTTTCTTTTAATCGGATGTGCTGCTTCCGATACTTCGGAAACACCTTCAACGGCTTCGGAATCTTCCGTCGGAAGCGTTACTACAGATGCTCCTGAAACAGTTGATGCAACTGCTACTACTGATACTTCCGAATCGACTGATGAAACGGCTGCTACTGATGTTTCCAAAGCTGATGATGAAACGGCTGCTACCGATGCTTCCGAAACAGTTGATGAATCCGCTACTGATGGTACGTCAGAACCGACAGATGGCAGTACTGATATAGCAACTGAGAATACTATGGATGATACTACAAAGGCAAGTTCTGCAGAAGCATCGGAACCACTGCTGACACCGGAACCGGTTCCCGAACCTGTTGCTGTCTATACATACACAGATATGGCGCAAACCATGTATGCCAAATCTACGGTAAATGTTCGCGATTTGCCGGATACAAGCGGTAATAAACTGGGAAGTCTTTCTGCCGGTCAGGAAGTAGCTGTTACAGGTGTTTGTAATGAAACAAGCTGGTACAAAATCGACTACAATGGAGTTGTCGCATTTGTAAGCAATGATTATCTTGTCGCTGAAAAGCCTGTCGCTCCGGCTAAAGCCACATCCTCCGGTGGAATGACCAGAAATATAGCTGACTACCGCCAAATAAGTTCTATGTCTGAGCTCACACCTGCGCTTGGATGGAGCGTCGATTTTGCAGGTTTCTGTGCTAATTACAAAAATATACCAAAAGTTGCGTATACCTATAATGGTGTTACTATTTTGTTATTTGATTACACTTGGAACGACGGCTACGGCGATTGGTGTGTTTTTTATGACTTTTCAAGATCCCACACGTCATCTCCTTGGAGTCGTCAATATCAATCTAACGTACATTCCATTATTGATGCCGGTGGATATGAAACATATAGCTTTAATTTAGATGGTTCAAAAGTTTACACCTGGCATCCGATTTCTGATTATCAGGTATATTAATAATAGTAAGATATCATAATCAGCAACCATTTATAAACAAATCGAAAGACCTTGAGTTTTCATCAAGGTCTTTCTCTGTATCCTCTATTTTCTAATATCCTTCAACAATTCATCCGGAATCTCAAATTCCACAATCCCCATAGACATCGGTCCTACATCACCTTCGTTAAAACAAATCATCAAACTTCCTTTGTCATTTAAATAAAAGGCTGTCTCATCGGTAATCTGTTTAAAATTAAACTCTTCCATTTCCTCGTTTAACCAGTACATAGCGCTTTCGTCCGCGTCCATCTGTGCCTGCATCTGCTCTTTAATGTTTTCGCTAATTACTGTGATATAATCTGTATCTTCTTTAAAAAGATCTTTTAACTGTATACGCTCTCCTGTATTTAAATCAATCGTGTAATAGTGGTTCCATTCATATCCACTGCCTGCTGCCTCAAAGCACATCAGTTTTAATGTAAAATATTCCGGTGTCGTTGCCAATATTTCACTGCTTACAACAACATCTTTATATCCTTCCTCCTCTGTCAAAGATGCCTCAAAGTTAGAAATGATTTCTTCCGTAATCTTCTGGATTTCTGCATTAATTTCTTCCGTTGTCTTTTCCAGCTTTTCCTGTACCGCTGCATTTTCCGGTGCGGCACTGTCTTCTGTCTCATTGTCCGCATTTTCTTTGGTATTTACAACATCTAACTTCGGCACCTCGATATCCGCTGTCTTTTTATCTGATTCATATTCATAATCACGGAAGGTTACTACTTCCACCAATTTCCCTATCACCGGAATCTGCTCCATCGCATGTGCTATACTTGCTGATGTATTTGGCAAAATCACAAATGTTGCAACTGCTGCCGCCGCAACGATAAATTTTGTCATTTTTGTATTATAACGAGCCTTACTTTTCTCCATTTTAGCTTCCTCCATCCTCATCTGCAAATCTCGGAGCTGTTGCTCAGACATCTGCAATTCTCCATACTTCTGCTTTGCGTCCAGAAGTTTTTCTTCTATTAATTCCTGTTCTTTCTTCTTTTCAGAAAAATCATACATCATACTATCACCTACCTATTTTCTATTTCTCTTTTCCTACCAAAAGTATTTCCTGCAATTTTCTAATACTTCGATACAATCTGCTTTTTACAGTACTAAGATTTTCTTCCAATATCTGTGCAATCTCTTCCAGCTTTTTATCTTCAAAGTATTTCATAATAATAATTGCTTTATCTTTCTCTCCAAGACTATCCAGTGCCTTTTGTAAGTCAACATCAAAATAGCGGTCTTCCATATGCCCAAGTTCAATACCATTTTCTTCTTGCAGCGCTTCATAAGAAACCATTTTGGGTTGTTTCAAAAACCGAAAGCACTCATTTAGCATAATGCGATACACCCATGTGGTAACATAATCAGGGTTTTTTAAAGTATGACTGCTCTTAATTGCTCTATATGCTCCATCTTGCACGATATCCCCTGCATCTGCTTCGTTATGAACATAACTATACGCGAGGCGATAATACTGATTATAATTTTGTAAAATAACTTGTTCTATCCATTCCTTATTTGTCCGGTCTTTTTTTTCGAAAAAAAATTGCAAGGCATTCACCTCCTTTGTGCCTTTCTGTATATTAGACCTCTATATAAAGTAAAAAGTTTCATTCATTCTTTTTAAAAATAAAAAAGATACTATATCTCTACTCAATATAGTATCTTTTGATATTTTTTACACCTTAAACCGATACCCTACTCCCCAAATTGTTTCAATGTACTGAGGATTGGAAGTATCAAATTCTATCTTTTCACGGATTTTCTTAATATGCACTGTAACTGTTGCGATATCGCCAATGGAATCCATTTCCCAAATCTCACGAAACAGCTCTTCCTTCGTATATACATGATTTGGATTCTCAGCCAGGAATGTCAGTAAATCAAACTCTTTTGTTGTAAATGCTCTTTCTTCACCATCAATCCAAACACGTCTTGCTGTTTTATCAATTTTAATTCCACGAATCTCCACAATGTCATTTGTTTTTGATACGGAACCTACAAGTCTATCGTATCTTGCCATATGTGCTTTGACGCGTGCTACAAGCTCACTTGGGCTAAATGGTTTTGTCATATAATCATCAGCGCCTAAGCCAAGACCTCTGATTTTATCAATATCATCCTTTTTGGCAGATACCATTAAAATCGGAATATTTTTCTGCTCACGGATTTTTTTACACACTTCAAAGCCATCCATTCCCGGAAGCATCAAATCCAAAATAATCAAATCATAATCATTCGCTAAGGCTTCTGCTAATCCTTTATCCCCTGTATTTTCGATATTTACTTGAAAATCACTTAACTCCAAATAATCTTTCTCTAAATCAGCAATCGCTTCTTCATCTTCAATAATTAATATTTTACTCATGTTCTACCTCCTGATATTTTCTCAAAACAATGTGCATACATGTGCCTTCGCCTTCTTTACTGGTTGCCCATATATAACCACCGTGATCTTCTACAATCTTTTTCACAATAGAAAGTCCGATACCACTTCCGCCTTTCGTAGAGTTACGTGATGCATCCGTTCGATAAAATCGCTCGAAAATCTTCGGTAAATCTCTCGGTGCAATACCCTTTCCATTATCTTCTATTTCTATTCGTATGGAATCAATCTCATCTAAAATACGGATTTCAATTTCTCCCTGTTCTTTATCAATATACTTAATACTATTACTAATAATATTATTGATAACACGTTTCATCTGTTCCGGATCTGCAATTACCATCGTTTCCGGTGACACTACATTCATATAATCCAATTTGATATTTTTAGACTCAAGATCAAGCCCTACTTCTTCCAGACAATCCTGAAAATAATCTGCTACATTCAAACGATGGAAGTTATAAGGAATACGATTTGCGTCGATTCCCGCATATAACGTGAGCTCATTGATAAGTCTGTCCATGTCATTTGCTTTTGTATAAATTGTACGGATATATTTATCCATTTTTTCAGGACTATCCGCCACCCCGTCCATAATTCCTTCCACATATCCTTTGATAGAAGTAATCGGTGTTTTCAAATCGTGGGAAATATTACTGATTAATTCTTTATTTTTCTTTTCATGCTGAATTTTATCCTCTGTGGATTCCTTCAATCGAAGGCGCATGTCTTCATAATTATCAAATAATTCTCCAAACTCGCCCTTCTGCTTCTGATTATGCTCCGGAATCCTATAATCCAAATTACCTCCCGCAATATTTTTCATTGCTTTATTAAGCTCATGAATCGGATTAAAAATACTGGAATATAACCATAACACAGAAACAAGTGCCGTAATAATCAATGCTACTAAAATCATGATTATAATATAAAGAAGAAAATCCGGATCAATCAGTGCCTTAAAGCCATTCATAATCTGGGGGTCCACCTTGATTCCGGCCCTTATTCCATTTTGAATCAAATAAACACAAATTGTCCAAAATGCAAAAACCATTAAAAACAACGGAATAAATACACTTATTAAAAATGTAATTAGCAATCTCGTCTTTAATTTCATGACACTGCTCCTATGATGCTTTTTAGATATCCAAAGTCTATTTCTTAAATATTATATCATACTCCGTTATTTCATTTGTAAAATAAGCAGAATAAACTTATAAAAAAACTATGAAACTACCTTATTTATATAGTAAAAAGATTTTTTTTAAACAAAAAATTTTTTTCAAAAATGTGTTGACATTATTTTTAAATGTGATATTATAATTATAGTAATCATTACTATTATTGATTGTGAGGTGACTATGGCTCTTAAATACAGCAGACAAAGAGAATGCATTAAAGAATTCTTAATGACACGTAAAGATCATCCTACCGCCGATGTGGTTTATATGAATGTCCGCGAGACATACCCCAATATCAGCCTCGGTACAGTATATCGAAACCTACAGCTCTTATGTGATATCGGAGAAGCTCAGAAAATAAGTGTCGGGGATGGCACCGACCATTTCGATGCGGATACTTCGGTTCATAATCACTTTATCTGTAAGAACTGCGGTAGAGTAATTGACTTAGAGATGGAAAACTTTGACCAAATAAATAATTTGGCAGGAAAGAATTTTGGTGGTCATATCACTGGACATGTTACCTATTTTTACGGTCTATGTGAAGACTGCTATGAATAATAAAAGCTTATAGCTTTAACAATAGTAACAACAAAGAAAATTTTTTATGAAAAGGAGAAAAACTATGAAATTTGTATGTAGCGTATGTGGTTATGTTCATGAAGGAGATGCAGCACCTGAATTTTGCCCGGTATGTAAAGTTCCGGCTGAAAAGTTTACAGCTCAGAGCGAGGAAAGAACTTGGGCAGCAGAACACGTAGTAGGCGTAGCACAGGGTGTTCGCGAAGATATTATTGAAGATTTAAGAGCAAACTTTTCCGGAGAATGTACAGAAGTAGGTATGTATCTCGCTATGGCTAGAGTAGCTCACAGAGAAGGTTATCCTGAAATCGGTCTTTACTGGGAAAAAGCAGCATGGGAAGAAGCCGAACATGCAGCTAAATTTGCAGAGCTTCTTGGTGAAGTAGTAACACCTTCTACAAAGAAAAATCTTGAACTCAGAATTGATGCTGAAAACGGTGCAACAGCAGGCAAATTTGATTTGGCTAAGAGAGCTAAAGAACTCAACTTAGATGCTATCCATGACACAGTTCATGAAATGGCAAGAGACGAGGCAAGACATGGTAAAGCTTTCGAAGGACTTCTTAAGAGATATTTTGGTTAATACAAAACTTTATAATCATTAATTTTCAAAAAAGTTCGTGTATTCTTAACGAATTTGAATACACGAACTTTTTCGGAAAATTTTCAGTACATTTTACATTTTTTGCTGTTTTTTCCAACAATATGTGCTATAATTTTCTTGTTATAACACAATTCAAAGGAGGAAATCATATGGCTAAAGTAAATGGTGCTCAGAGTGTGGAAAAAATTGCGGGAAGAAAAATCGTTTTGTCTGCAGGTGTCGGCAAAACAAATATTGATGAATTAAAATGGCTCACAAAAACTGTTCTTGACGAGGCAAGTGCCTGGAAATCAACCGGATGGGCGTATATTGCCGATTGTGCTAAAATGAGTCCTGTCGGACCTACTGAAGGCGCAGTGCTTGTAGATATGACAAAAGCTTTTGTTGATGCAGGATGTAAAGCTTTTGGCTTTGCAGAAGGTTCCTCCATCATGTTAAAAGCTCAGGCTAAGAAAAATACAGAACGTTCCGAAACCGGTGTTCTTGAAGGTCATTTTGCAACCGTTGATGAAGTTTTAGACTGGCTCAAAAAAGAAGTAAATATTTAATCTAAAACGAAAAGGAAATATTATTATGGCAAACAAATATGCTGGAACAAAAACTGAAAAAAATTTATGGGAAGCATTTGCAGGTGAATCCCAGGCTAGAAACAAATATACATATTTTGCATCTGTAGCAAAAAAAGCAGGTTACGAACAAATTGCTGCTTTATTCCTCCAGACTGCAGAAAATGAAAAAGAGCATGCTAAATTATGGTTCAAAGCTCTTGGTGAACTTGGCACAACAGAAGAAAATCTTCTTCATGCTGCAGAAGGCGAAAATGCTGAATGGACAGATATGTATGAACGTATGGCAAAAGATGCTGAAGAAGAAGGCTTCGTAGAATTAGCGGCACAGTTTAGAGGTGTTGCCGCTATCGAAAAGATGCATGAAGAAAGATATCGTGCACTTCTGAAAAACATCGAAACAATGGAAGTATTTAAAAAGAGCGGCGTAACTATTTGGGAATGTCGTAACTGCGGACATGTAGTTGTTGGTTTAGAAGCTCCAAAGGTTTGTCCTGTATGTGCTCATCCACAAGCTTACTTCGAAGTAAGAAAAGAAAATTATTAATGTTATAGAAAGTAAACCCCCTAGGAAATCCTAGGGGGTTTGGTTTTGTTTTATCTAAATGTAACCTTCAAACAAGTTGGGTTCTTATCAAGAAGCTTGCAGCTTCTCGCATCCGGCTGTGACTGTCCAACGTAAATGCTATATTCACCGTTTTCAACAATACTTACACCATCTTCATTGCAAAGGGCAAATGCTTTTTTATCCAAATGAATGGTTACTTCTTTTTCTTCACCCGGATTGAGGGCAACTTTCTTTAAGCCCTTCAACTGTGCATTTGGTGTTCCTTCACGTTCTGCCTTTACATATACCTGTACGGTTTCTCTTGCGAAATAGTCTCCAACATTTTTAATTGTACAAGTAATATCCATACTATTATCGGTTATTTCGTCTGTGCTTGCCTTTACATCAGCTATTTCAAACTTTGTATAAGAAAGACCATATCCGAAAGGATATAATGCTTCATTCTTCATATATCTGTATGTACGGTCTTTCATACTATAGTCTGTAAACTCAGGCAGTTCTTCACTTGTCTTATAGAAAGTAACAGGAAGCTTTCCTTCCGGTGAGCATTCACCAAAAATCATTTCCGCAATAGCTCTACCACCCTGTGCTCCAGGATACCAGCCCTGAATAATTGCCGGTATATTTTCATCTGCCCAGTTTACTGCTAATGCACTTCCTGAAAGAAGTACTAAAATAACCGGTTTTCCGCATTCATAAAGTGTTTTTAATAAATCTTCCTGAATTCCCGGCAGATTTAAGTTTGGTTTATCGCCACTGGCAAATGCGTTACCTTCGTCGCCTTCTTCACCTTCCAGTCCCGCATCTAATCCAAGACATGCAACTACCACATCACTATACTTGCAAATTGCTTTTGCTTCTGCGATTCTGTCGTTTTCTCTTCCAAGAGGGCCTACTCTGTCTTTAAATAAGTGGCATCCTTCTGAAGTAAGTACTCGCACATCATCACCTAAATAATCCTGGAAACCTTCCAGTACCGTTACATATCTGGACGCTGTTCCTTCGTAGTTTCCTTCCAAGGCACGTCTATTATTTGCGTTTGGTCCCACTACACCGATTGTCTTAATATTCTCTTTCTTAAGAGGGAGAAGATTATCTTCATTTTTCAGAAGTACAATACATCTCTTTGCGATGTCCAAATTCATCTCCTGCATTTCTTTGCTGTCTACGATTTCATAAGGAATCTTATTGAACGGAACCTCTTCCGGATTATCAAATAATCCAAGTTTCATTCTTGTTGCAAATAATCTTTCACATGCTTCTGTGATTTTTTCTTCGGAAATCTTTCCTTCTTTTACTGCCTGTGTTAAATATACGAAAATATTACCGCAGTTGATATCACATCCATTTTCTACAGCTAAAGAAACAGATTCTACAGAATCGCTTGTTACATTGTGTCCCTGATGGAAATCCTTGATTGCCCAACAGTCAGATACAACGTGACCGTCAAAATTCCATGTATTTCGTAAAATATCTGTAAGTAAAGTCTTACTACCACAACATGGTTCACCGTTTGTTCTGTTATAAGCACCCATTACAGATTCAACATCTGCTTCTTCTACCGCCGCCTGGAATGCCGGTAAATACGTTTCAAATAAATCCTGTTTGCTTGCAACCGCATTAAATTCATGACGTAATTCTTCCGGTCCTGAATGTACAGCAAAATGCTTTGCACATGCTGCTGTCTTCATATATTTTTCATCATGTCCCTGAAGACCATTGATAAAACGTACTCCTAAGCGGCTTGTTAAATATGGATCTTCTCCATATGTTTCGTGTCCTCTTCCCCATCTCGGATCACGGAAAATATTTACATTTGGTGACCACATTGTAAGACCTTTATAAATATCTTTATCACCAAACTCCTGTTGCATATTATATTTTGCTCTTGCTTCTGTAGAAATAGCATCTGCTACAAGTTCCATCATGTCTTCATCAAATGAAGCGGCAAGACCAATTGCCTGTGGAAACATGGTTGCCACACCTGCTCTTGCTACACCGTGCAACGCTTCATTCCACCAGTTATATGCCGGGATTCCTAATCTCTCAATAGCCGGTGCATCATGCAACATCTGAGACACCTTTTCTTCCAATGTCATTTTTGCAACTAATTCTTTTGCTCTCTCTTTGTATTCCTTTATAAGCGTTGCATTTTTTGAAAATTGCATATTTGACCCTCCAAATATTTACTACTTATCTTCCTATCTAATAATACATGCTTTCAGATTTTTCTTTATTTTGTCAACAACATATTCTATATCTTCTTTTGTATTTTCTACAGATAATGTCAGACGTAATGTACCAGCTTCATAAGCTTCTGCCCCGATTTCTTTCATAACATATGATGGCATATGTTTTTTATTCATACATGCCGATCCGCTGGATGCACAAATTCCTTCCATATCCAGATACATTAACATCCTGTCTGCCGAAATGCCCGGAATACTGATATGTACATTTCCGGGTAATCGTTTTTTCAAGGAACCATTAATGATTACGGATGGAATTTCTCTTTGTAATAATTCCATCATATACTGCTGTTTCTGTCGAAGCAGTAGTATCGTATTTTCCATGGTTTGACATGCTTGAACAAAAGCCGCACGCATTGCTGCAATTCCTGCAACATTTTCTGTTCCGGCGCGATATCCGTTTTCCTGGTCGCCTCCTAATATGATTGGTTCTATTTGAACAGTCTTTCTTTTATATAAAAATCCTGTCCCTTTCGCTCCTCCAACTTTATGACCGGATACACTCAATAAATCGATATTGTCACGATTTACGTTTATATCTACATATCCGGCGGCAGCTACCGCATCTGTATGAAATACAATATCTGTATTTTTTAATAATCTACCTATTTCCTGTATTGGTTGTATGCTACCAATTTCATTATTTGCATACATTACAGATACGAGTATGGTATCAGGACAGATTGCACTTCTTATTGCTTCTGCTGATACAATTCCATCTCTATCCGGTTTAATATACGAAATAATATACCCCTGTCTCTGAAGTCTTTTTATATTTTCTAATACGGAACTATGTTCTATCGTACTTACAATAATATGATTTCCTTTTGACGAAACAGCGTTTACATATCCCTGTATTGCAAGACTGTTTGCTTCACTTCCGGAAGATGTAAAAATAATCTCTTCTGTATCTGCCCCGATACATTTTGCAATTTCTGTTCTTGCATTATGTACTTCGCTTCGTGCTTTTGATGCAAGCCGATAAGCTGCCGATGGATTAGCATATACTTCTTTTATGCATCGCTGCATTTCCTGTATAGCAACCTCTTTCATCGGCATGGTGGCAGCATTATCCATGTATATCATGACTGCCTCCTCTACTGTTCCAACAAATATAAAGCTGTCTTCTCTATGTTATGATCATTGACTTTCTTAATTGTTACTCCCAAATACATGTCCTCTTCTTCTTTTGCACCTGCATCTCTTCTATAAGTCATGTATCTGCTTTCATGATCTAATTGTATAGCCCAAACAGCTCCTTCCGGATTTGCTTCTGTCTTTACTACTAATTGCTTTTCTGCCGGAAAACCGTCATAAAATTTCGTTATTCCATTTATGTCATACGGTAGCAGATAACCATTCTCTGCCAGCTCTGACATTTCCTCTTTCGGTGCAATAATAATATCTAAATCATCTGCTGTTATTCTTACCGTAAAAGCCTGCATATGCGTCGGATCGTTTTTGATATAGGATGACATTTCAGCATCTCCTTCTATCAAAACTTCCACCTCATCCTGATATACCTGACATAACTCTGAAGATACTCCATTATCTAAAATGATAATACGCATATCCCCTCTGTCTGCTCCATTTATTACAGATTTGACAAATGATGTAACAACAGCTATTGCGATGATTATAACAATAATAGTTGCTCCGTAATATTGAGCTATCCATTCAAGTTTTTTAACAAAACTCATTTGCTTCCATAGTTCCCTATTCACTGTCGGTTTCCTCCTTCACAGATGCTCCTTCTGTCTTTTCAAATATCTTTGTCATAAGCTGCGCACAACAAAATGCCGGAAAAGATAATCCCCAAAATAGCCAAAAGAATATGAAATAGTCAGAAAGCAGCATCAATGCTATCGGAAATAAATATATAATACCCATGCATATAGATCTAGGGAAAAATCCAAACATAAGTAAAACAGCATTTTTCAATGTCTGTTTAATAGTGTTGTCATATCTTGCCAAAAGCGGAAAAACATAACACAACAATATATATACAAAAATTAAAATTCCTAAAATACAAACTCGCGTAATGGTCAGTAAACTTCCATACCCATCCATTACTCCCTGTTTCAGTATGTACATATCTGATATATAGAAACACAATATCAGCAATGCCACAAGCCAGATGCGTGTAGCATTCTTGAAATTCTCTTTAAAAGCTCTAAAGAAATTCTGTGTAATGCTTCCTTCCTGATTTTCAACAACTTTAAGCTCCACATAATACATTGCTGTCAAAGAAGCTCCCGCTGTAATTACCGGAATACAACAAATTACTGTCAGAACATTAAGCCAAATCAAATCCACCATCTTTCCTACCATTCGGAAAAATGCATTGTCCATACTGAAAAAATTCATGTTTTATCGTCTCCTATCCTTTCACGCCACCAAGAGCTACGCCGGCGATGATATACTTCGATAACAGGAAGTATACCACAAACAGCGGCAGTACCGTAAGGGTTAATCCCATATATACTGCACCATACTCTGTCTTATAGATATCTCCCTTTAATAAGCTTACCATGATCGGCATCGTATACTTATCCTGGTTCGTTAACAGAATCAGTGGTAAAAACAGGTTGTTCCAGGTCGATACGAATGTAAAGATTG
>SVFS01000059.1 GCA_015056725.1 Lachnospiraceae bacterium
TTCTTATTATACATGGAAAAGGCACACTATGTAAATAGTGTGCCTACTACTGACTTTATCTTTTGTGCCTATCTATTCCGTCTCGTCAGGTATCTCCAATGCTTTTTCATAACTTTCCAAAATCATGGTCTGAATCAAATCTCTTGTTTCAGAATTAATTGGATGTGCAATATCTCTGTATTCGCCATCTGCTGCTTTTTTGCTTGGCATTGCGATAAACAATCCCTTTTCGCCTTCGATGACTTTAATATCATGTACTACAAATTCGTTATCCAATGTAATGGAAACAATCGCTTTCATCCGACCTTCTTTGGTGATTTTTCTAACTCTTACATCCGTTATCTGCATAGTCTCTACCCCCGATCGACTAATTCCTCACATAGTCATCTACTAAATGACATATCTGTCGTTTCTCTCTACTACGATTTCGATTCCGTTTTCTCCTTTATAGTAAGAATTTGCTCTCATAGTGCCACGGCTTTCTACGATACAGTTCTCAATATAAGTGTTGTCTCCAATATAAACGTCATTTAGAATAATGGAATTTTTAATATAGCAGTTGTTACCGATATAAGCTTCTTTAAATATAATCGAATCTTCTACAGTTCCGTTTACGATACATCCGCTGGCAATCAAGCTGTTTTTAATTTTAGCTCCTGCATTATATTTTGCCGGTGGCTGATCCTCTACTTTAGAATAAACATCCGGATACTGTTTAAAGAAGTAATCACGAATTTCCGGTTTCAGGAAATCCATATTGGTCTGGAAATAATCTTCAACTGTTGCAATATTTTTCCAGTAATCTTTAATCTTGTATCCGTAAATGTGCTTCATGTCTTTGTATCGGATTAAAACATCTCTTACAAAGTCATATCTGTCTTCTTCTGCACATTTTTCAATCATGTCGATGAGCTGACGTCTTCTGATAACATAGATACCGCAAGAAATCGTATGTGATTTTGCCACAAGCGGTTTTTCTTCAAACTCTTCGATTCTGCTTTCTTCATTCATTTTCACAGTACCGTAACGTTCTAAGTTCATGTCTTCCGGCATGTCCTTACAAACAACCGTAATATCAGCTTTTTTCTCGATATGATATTCTAATACTTTGTTGAAGTCGATTTTGTATACACAGTCTGCAGATGCAATAATTACATATGGCTCATGACTGTTCTTAAGGAAGGACAGATTCTGATAAATCGCATCTGCTGTACCTCTGTACCAAAATCCATTATCGGCTGTAATAGTCGGTGTGAATACGTATAATCCACCTTGTTTTCTACCGAAGTCCCACCATTTGGAAGAGCTTAAATGTTCATTCAGGCTTCCTGCATTATACTGTGTGAAAACCCCTACCTTCTGCACACGGGAATTTGACATACTGCTTAATGCAAAGTCAATACTTCTGTAACTTCCCGCTACCGGCATCGCACCTACTGCTCTTTTTTCTGATAAGGCACCCAGCTTATGATTATTACCACCTGCTAAAATAATACCAATTGCTTTCATTCTATTCACCTGCCTTAATCAATGTTTTACCACTTGGGAGTATATTGTCCGGATAATCTTCTTGTGTTGTAATACCGCCGATGCAGGTATTCTTTCCAACAGTAACGCCGCTTGGAATAATACTCTTTTCACCAACTGCACAGATTCCGTGACTGTAAATATGTGGGTCTGTTTCATTTGCAACTTCTTCGCCGATACCCATTCTTACATTGTCTCCGATTTCTACACTCTCTGCGATAATTACTTTATTGAATTCTCCGTCTTTTCCAAGACAAGTTCCATTCATAATAATAGAATCACGTACAACAGTACCTTCACCAATTGTTACTCCGCAACCTATTACAGAATTATATACCTTACCATATATTTCAGTACCTTCACCGATAATACTCTTTTCTACTTCACTTGTACTTGCGAAATACTGTGGCGGAAGCACATCGGATTTGGTATAAATCTTCCAGTATTCTTCATATAAATTAAACTCCGGAACAACATCGATAAGTTCCATGTTTGCTTCCCAGTAAGAGTTCAATGTTCCTACATCTTTCCAGTATCCGTTAAATTCATATGCATATAAGGAAGAACCCTGTTCTTTACAATATGGAATTACATGTTTACCAAAGTCCAGATTCGGCTGAGACGCATTTGCAAGCAATGCCTCTTTTAATACCTTCCAGCTAAATATGTAAATACCCATAGATGCCAGATTACTTCTTGGATTTGCAGGCTTTTCTTCAAAATCTGTAATCTTATTTGTTTCATCTGTAATCATAATTCCGAAACGGCTTGCTTCTTCCCACGGAACAGGCATAACAGCAATTGTTACATCTGAATTATTCTTCTTATGGAAGTCAAGCATCACTTCATAATCCATCTTATAGATATGGTCTCCGGATAAAATAAGAACATATTCCGGATTATAACTGTCCATATAATCAATATTCTGGAATATTGCATTTGCAGTACCTGTGTACCATTCTGTACTCTTTATTTTTTCATAAGGTGGCAATACAGTAACTCCACCAATATTTCTGTCTAAATCCCACGGAATTCCGATTCCGATATGCGTATTCAAACGCAATGGCTGATACTGTGTCAGAACGCCGACTGTATCAACACCCGAATTAATGCAGTTGCTTAAAGGAAAGTCGATAATACGATATTTTCCACCAAATGCAACCGCTGGTTTTGCTACTTTTGAAGTCAAAATACCTAGTCTGCTTCCCTGACCACCTGCCAAAAGCATAGCAATCATCTCTTTTTTAACCATAATGTCACCTCTTACTCAAGTATTTATTACCAGTTTTTGTATATGTTAACAGTTATTCATGTAACATTATATCATACGTATAATTAAAAGTGAATAACAAACCATGTTGGAAAATGGTTTTTTTTGTAAAATTTGTGCAAAAACCCCAATACGGCGAATTATTTGTCTTGAAAATTTTCTTTTCTTTTTGCACGTACGTGATTATAATACTTGTAGCAGTAATTAATTGCTGTTTTTCAAGACACTATATAAGGAAATAAACGAGGCAGATATGTATCAGATTAATTTTGAACAACCAATTCATATACATTTTATTGGTATCGGCGGCATCAGTATGAGTGGTCTTGCAGAAATATTATTATCTGCAGGCTTCTCCATTTCCGGTTCGGATTCCAAACGTTCTGATTTAACAGAAATCTTAGAACAGAAGGGTGCCATCGTAAAATACGGTCAGCGGGCGGAGAATATTACAGACGATATTGACCTTGTGGTATACACAAGCGCCATTCATCCTGACAATCCCGAATTCATGGCAATGCAGGAAAAAAATATTCCCTCCTTGTCAAGAGCTCAGCTTCTCGGACAAATGATGAAAAACTACAAAAACAGTATTGCCATCAGTGGCACACATGGAAAGACAACTACCACTTCCATGATTTCCGAGATTCTTTTACAGGCAAAAACAAATCCCACCTTATCTATTGGCGGTATTTTAAAAACAATTAACAGCAACTATTTAGTCGGCGGTACAAATTACTTTGTTACGGAAGCATGTGAGTATACAAATAGCTTCTTGAGCTTTTATCCGACCATCGGAATTATTCTTAATATAGAAGAAGATCATTTAGACTTTTTCAAGGACCTGGCAGATATCCGCCACTCCTTCCGCAAATTTTCAGAACTCCTTCCTGCCGACGGAACTTTAATCATTCACGGAGATATCGAATCGGTTAACGAAATTACAGACGGACTTTCCTGTCATGTTGTTACCTTCGGCCATAATGAAAACAGCCTCTATTATCCAACAGATATTTCCTATAATGCTTTTGGCTGCGCCGAATTTATCTGTCACGGACCAAACGGTTATACCCTTCCTATTACGTTAGGTGTTCCCGGAGAGCATAATATTTATAACGCTCTTTCTGCTATCGCACTTGCCAAAGTGCTGGACATTGCAGATTCCGATATCCAGACGGCGTTAACAAGCTTCAAAGGTCCTGGCAGACGTTTTGAACACAAAGGTGATATAGGCGGCGTTACCGTTATTGATGACTATGCTCACCATCCAACAGAAATTACCGCCACATTATCTGCCGCAAAAAATTATCCGCATAAAACAACCTGGTGTGTATTCCAGCCTCATACATACACTCGTACCAAATCCTTTTTGAAAGAATTTGCACAAGCCCTTACATTAGCTGATAAAGTTGTTCTGGCTGATATTTATGCTGCCAGAGAAACCGACACTTTAGGCATCAGCTCCGAAACACTCCAAAAAGAAATTGAATCTCTCGGAAAAGAATGCTTCTATTTTCCAACTTTTGATGAAATAGAAAATTTCTTATTAGAAAATTGCACATGTGGAGATTTATTGATTACTATGGGTGCCGGAGATGTGCATAAAATCGGGGAAAACTTACTTGGTATATAATTTTTTCCACATATCCACATTTTTGAAGTTTTCAAAAAAGCTTTAAAAATGTGGATATTTTTGTTTACATAACATCCATCTTTTACCTTCCATTTTCTTTAATTTAACGCGGATTTTCGTCTCTTTTTTCCCTGATATTTCTATTATGTGGACTAAATTATCCACATTGTCCACATTTTCCCAAAATCCGCATTGTTACAAGCTTTTCGCCATTTTGCCTATATTTTTTTTATTCGCTTGATGCTATAATCCATTATGTTTTGAAGATTAAGAATCAGGTGATACTATGAATACTGTAACGATTTCACATGGGAATCCCGGAACAACTGCGGTTTCCAATCGTTTTATTGATGAATACATGAAAGATGCTAATGATGCGCAGGTAAAAATCTATCTTTACCTGCTTAGAACTGTTGGTGCTAATTTGCCGTCCGGTATTTCCGATATTGCGGATTATTTTAACTATACCGAAACCGACGTTATGCGTGCACTCAAATATTGGGACAAGCTTCATGTTCTTACGCTATTACATGATGAGCATAAAAAGTTGACCGGCATCCGTCTGGAAAACCTGGATGCACAGCCTACCACCATTGTTTCTATGCCGACTGCAGCAGTTACCATGCTTGAACGTATCATTGACACTACTGCTTCCGGCAAAGCAAAAGAAGAAAGCACCGACGATTATCATTCTTATGATAAAAATCAGATTACGCTGGAAGAGTTAAAAGAATTCAAGCATCGAGACGATACATCCCAGCTTCTTTTTATCATCGAACAGTATTTAGGAAAACCACTTAGCGCAAGTGATATTCGCTCCATATTTTTCATGACCGATATTTTGCATTTCAGTATGGATTTGATGGATTATTTGGTACAATATTGTGTAGAACGTGGCAAAAAAGATTTCCGTTACATGGAGAAGGTTGCTATCTCCTGGGCAGAAGCAAATATTACAACTCCTGAGCAGGCAAAAAGTCAGTCTCACAAGTACGATAAAAACGTATATACCATTATGAATCAGCTTGGTAAGAACTCACAGCCAACTGCCACTGAAGTTGCATATATTCAAAAATGGCTTAAGGAATACGCTTTTTCCATGGATATAATATCCGAAGCCTGCAAACGCACTGTTATGGCAACCGATAAACATCGTTTTGAGTATGCCGATTCCATTTTACAGAGCTGGAAAAATGCATCCATACATACCTTGCAGGATATCAAATGTGCGGACGAATCTTTCCAAAAGCACAAAACAAACCGTACAAAAGCTGCTGTGGTAAATCAGTTCAATCAGTTTCCACAGCGACAGTATGATTACGACGAATTATTACAAAAAATCAAAATAAATTAGGAGAACCACCTTGGCACTATCAAATGCTCAATACGAAGCAATTTTTCGTGAATATCAGGCAAAACAGAATAAAAACCGTTATCTGCTGGAAAGCCGTCTGGAAAAAGTCTATGATACGGTTCCCGGCTATCAGGAATTAGATGCTTCCATCGCTTCTTTATCCGCAGAATATACCAAACGCATTATTGACGGCGAACCTGACGCTCGCAAAGAGCTTTCTTCAGCGCTTCAGATGCGTGCGAAGCAAAAGCAGCATCTGCTTATGGTACACGGTTATCCATCTGACTATCTGGAGCCGATTTACGACTGTCCGGACTGCAAAGACAGTGGTTATATCGGTTTTGATAAATGCCATTGCTTCAAACAACGCATTATTGAATTTTTGTATCAGCAGTCCGGCATCAAAGAGCTGCTTCAAAAGGAAAATTTTAGCACGCTCTCTTATCAGTATTTTTCCGGCGAGCATTTAGATAAATACAAAAAGACGGTCCACATCTGCAAAGAATTTGTAGATACCTTTGATGAAGTTACCCGTAACCTATTATTAATCGGAAATGTCGGAACAGGTAAATCCTTCTTATCAAATTGTATTGCAAAAGCTTTAATCGATAGTGGTCATTCCGTTATTTATTTCAGTGCTATCGACCTTTTTGACACACTTTCTAAAAATGTTTTCGATAAAACAAAAGAGAATCTTTACAGTTTTACGAATGACTTATATAATTGTGACTTGGTGATTGTGGATGATCTCGGTACCGAGCTTACCAATAGTTTTGTTTCTTCTTATTTATTTGCATTTTTAAACGGAAGAAACATGCAGGGTAAATCTACCTTGATTTCCACTAATTTAACCTTTAAAGAATTAGGCGAACGATATTCAGAGCGTACGATTTCACGTATCATCAGTAATTTTGATATTATTGAAACCGTCGGTTCCGATATCCGCAAACAATCCAAACTTTAACAATGTCATAATCATAGAGTTCAAAGCACTTATAGGAAGAGAGGCATTTTCATGACAAAGAGAGAAGAAAAGAGAAATTTAGAATCCATTCCCGTTGGTTCTCTTGGTGTAATCGCATTGGAAGGATGTAAAACCTTAGGCGAAAAAGTCGATTACTACCTTGTAAAATGGAGAACGGAACGAGAAAGTGAGCACAAAGACAGTCTTGCATTTGCAGGATATCAAAGAAGTTCTTATTTATTAGATTCCAAAGTTCCTCGTTTTGGTTCCGGTGAAGCAAAAGGTATGATTAAAGAGTCTGTCCGTGGTGATGACTTATTTATCATGGTAGATGTATGTAATTATAGCATTACCTATACATTATGTGGACACGTTAACCGTATGTCTCCTGATGATCACTATCAGAACTTAAAACGTATCATCTCCGCTGTTGGCGGTAAAGCCCGTAGAATCACCGTAATTATGCCATTTTTATATGAAAGCAGACAGCATAAGCGTACTGCCCGTGAGTCTCTCGACTGTGCTATTGCATTACAGGAATTAGTAAAAATGGGTGTAGATAACATTATCACATTTGACGCTCATGATGCCCGTGTACAAAATGCAATTCCTCTTCACGGCTTCGAAACCGTTCAGCCGGCTTATCAGTTTATCAAAGGACTTCTCCGTCATAAGAAAGGATTAACTATCGACTCCGATCACATGATGGTTATCAGTCCGGACGAAGGCGGTATGTCTCGTGCCATTTATATTGCCAACGTTCTCGGTCTTGACATGGGTATGTTCTATAAGAGAAGAGACTACACTACTATTGTAAACGGCAAGAATCCTATTGTTGCACATGAATTCTTAGGCTCTGCTGTAGAAGGAAAAGACATGATTATCATTGATGATATGATTTCCTCCGGTGATTCTGTCATCGAAGTTGCCGCTGCATTAAAAGCAAGAAAAGCAAACCGCATTTTCGTCTTCTCTACATTTGGTCTTTTCACAAACGGCTTAGAACGTTTTGACAAAGCTCACGAACAAGGATTAATTGACCGTGTGCTTACAACTAACCTGATTTACCAGACACCTGAGCTTTTATCCAGACACTGGTACATCAATTGTGATATGAGTAAATATATTGCTTATTTGATTGATACTTTAAATCACGACTCTTCCATTAGTGATTTATTAAATCCAAATGAGAAAATTCGCAATATTGTTGCCAGATATAATGCTGGTGAAGATGTATAAAAAATGAAGTGGGAAATCCCACTTCATTTTTTACCCGGCCTTATATAAATAAACAGAGTGTTCGAGACCTTCCACTCTTTAAACAAAACTAAAGGAGACTATTATATGAAAAAAACAAATGTAACTCTTTTAACTCATGCTGCTATGATTGCAGCTCTTTATGTTGTGCTTACGTTTTTCGCAAACGCACTCGGTCTGGCAAACGGAGCCATTCAAATCCGCTTTTCCGAAGCCTTAACTATTTTGCCATTTTTCACTCCGGCAGCTGTTCCTGGATTATTTATCGGCTGTATCATCAGTAATTTATTAACCGGATGTATGCCGCTTGATATTATTTTCGGAAGCCTGGCAACCCTCATCGGTGCGTATGTAACCTATCTGATTGGCAAAAAATGTCACTACCCCCTCAGCAAATGGTTGGCTCCCATACCACCCATTCTTTCTAATACACTGATTATTCCGTTTATTTTAGCGTTCGTTTATCAATTCGAAGGTTCTTTACTTTACTTCTTTATAACGGTCTTTTTGGGTGAAGTAATTTCCTGCTATTTACTCGGAATGATTCTTTTCCATGCATTATATAAATATCGAAGCATTTTGTTTCCATAAAAAGAAAGCACGCCAGGCGTGCTTTTCTTTTTATATGTATATACATAATCCGTTTTAATAAAAAATATGACCTCCAATAGAAATACCGGTAAGCCCAGGAATCGGTGTACGGAAATACACACAATTTCCTACATTCGATACACCTGCCATTGCTTCATCCGCCGCTTTATAGCAATTCGCAGTCGCTTTATTTTCTGCTAATGCGATTGCAAGTCGTCCACTTCCCACCGGCGAAAACTGTGACCGCTGATAGATTACTCCTGTCACAGTATCAGGATATACAGAACTTAATACCCTGTTAATTACAACTGCCCCTACCGCAAGCTGCCCTGCATACGGTTCTCCTCCGGCTTCACAATAAATCAGATTTGCAAGCAGATATCTATCTCCTTCCGCAAAAGAAATCTGTGAAATATCTCGCTTAGCCGACTTTGCTGCAAGCTTTGACATTGCAATTTCTTCTGCCAGCTTTTTACGAAGTGCTTTCAAATCCTCTTCCTGTTGTTTTATCTGAGCCTCATAAGCCTCTGCTTCCTGTTCCGCCACAGAAATTTGACTTGAATATTGTGCAATGCTGTTCGATGTAGAGCTTACCAGACCGCTGACTCTTGCCTGCTCTGCTTCTACCTGCACTTTGTAATCTGCCAGTTCTTCTCTTTCTTCATTTAGCTTTACTTCATAGGCCGCTATATCATCTCTTGTCTGTTCAAATTGTGTAAGCATTTTTCTGTCATACGCAGACAACGCATTGACATAGTCAAAATAATTAAGCATATCCGAAAAGTTATTTGCACTCAGCATCGCTTCCAGAAAATAGTAATCATTTCGTTCATACATGTACTGTATTCTTTTTTTCATCGCTGCATACTGGTCATCTGCCGTTTTCTGGGCTTCTGCCAGCTCCTGCTGTGTTACTTCTATTTCCTGCTCTTTCGCATCAATCTGATTTTCCAGCTTCTCTAAGTTATCACTAACTTCTGTAAGCTGTGTATTCAGATTATTCAATTCCCCTTTTAATGTATTTTGCTGCTCCTGCATTCCCTCAATGTTGTTTTGCGTTTCATTGAGTCTGTTTTCGGTTTCCTTTTTCTCCTGCTCTTTCTGATTGATTTTCTCCTGTGTTGTCAGAGCATAAGTTGTAACGGATAACGCGCCAAAAAGACCGGCAACTACCAATACTGTCAATATTCTTTTTTTCATACTTAACATCTCTGACACCTCTGTCAAATTATCTATTTGATAACTACAAATCAAATTCTATCTTTCTTCCGGTTTCTTTATACTGCTCATATACAACCCCTGCTGCATCAAACATTCTCTTGGAAGCGATATTTCCCGGAGTTCCTGCATATTTATCACTTGCATAAATTACTTTTGTAATACCGGACTGAATAATTGCTTTTGCACACTCATTACATGGGAATAATGACACATAAATCGTTGTTCCTTCCAGGCTGCCGCCTCTGAAGTTCAAAATAGCATTCATCTCACTATGTGTGACATATGCGTATTTTGTCGAAAGCATATCCCCATCTCTTTCCCATGGAAAATCTTCATCTGAACATCCCATAGGCAAGCCATTATAACCCATCGATAAAATTTTATGTGCCTTACTTACAATACAAGACCCTACTTGTGTATGCGGATCTTTAGAACGCATACCTGCAAGCTTCGCAACGCCCATAAAATATTCATCCCAACTAATATAATCCTGTCGCTTCATTTCCCTTCTCCTTCTTATCGAAGTTTCGCTTGTATTCTTACTATCCAAAAACATCTGCAGATATACTGCAGATGTTATTTATAGTTCAAATTTATTTTGTACCAAATATTCTATCACCTGCATCTCCGAGTCCCGGAACGATGTAAGCATGTTCATTCAATTTCTCATCTAATGCACCAATGTAAATATCCACATCCGGATGCTCATCCTGCATTCTCTTTACACCTTCCGGCGCTGCAATGATGCACATAAAATGAATTTTTTTGCAGCCTCTGTCTTTCAGCATCTGAATAGCTGCTGCCGAAGATCCACCCGTTGCAAGCATAGGATCCAATACGAATACTTCTCTTTCTTCACAATCTGCCGGAATCTTACAATAGTACTCCACCGGTTCATGTGTTTCCGGGTCGCGATACAGACCGATATGTCCTACTCGTGCTGCCGGAATCATCGCAAGTACGCCATCTACCATTCCCAGACCTGCTCTCAAGATTGGTATAATAGCCATCTTCTTTCCTTTTAATGCTTTTACTGTGGTCTTGCAAATAGGTGTCTCGATTTCCACCTCAGACAATGGCAAATTTCTGGTCGCTTCATAAGTAATAAGCATCGCGATTTCACTTATCGTCTGTCTGAAGTCCTTTGTTCCTGTTTCAATATTTCTGATTACCCCAATTTTGTGTTGAATCAACGGATGATCCATTACAACTACTTTTGCCATAGTTTCCTCCTATTCTCCCTTTTCACAGGCTTTTCGTATTTTTGTCATTAATCCACCATTTTCTCTACTCGACGAATATGTCTTGGGTCATTAGAAAATTCCGTTGTAAGGAATGTATCAATAATGTCCATTGCAAGCAGTTCCCCTACAATTCCGGCACCGATTGCTACTACATTCGTATCATTATGCAGTCTGGTAAGCTTTGCCGTTACAGGGTCGCTGCAAAGTGCACAGCGTACACCGTCAATTTTATTTGCACATATAGAAACACCAATACCGGTTGTACAGATAACAATTCCTTTTTCGCATGTACCGTCTGCAACTGCTCTCGCTGCCGGTTTTGCATAATCCGGATAGTCACAAGAAGATAAATCATGACAACCAAAATCTTTTACTTCATATCCTTTTTCTGTTAAATGTGCTTTTACCTTTTCTTTTAATAAATATCCACCGTGATCAGATGCTAGTGATATCATATTGTTCTCTCCTCTTTTTCATCAAAATCTCTTTTTATAACTGTATTTAGTATACTCGAAATATGATTTTTTTCCAAGTAATTTCACACATTCTCCACATGATACCCTGCCGCTTTTAACAATCGGTTCATGATTGCCTGCCCGATACCATTTGTTCCAAAAGATTCCGAAAATATTACGTCAATTTCTTCGTCATCAAATTCACGTAAAATACGATAAAGCTCTTTTGCTACCGTTTCTTCCTGCTGCCTGTCTCCCGCACTCTTCACAACACTTGCCTGATATAACGGTTTTGTTGCATCTGTAGCAATCACACCCACCGTTTTCCCTGCTTCTCTTGCTTTCTTTGTTTGTTCATTAATATAACAAACTACCTTTTCTTCCGTACCGGACACAATGGTCAACTGCCCCTTCGGTGCATAGTGTTTATATTTCATTCCCGGTGCTTTCGGTGCCTGAGACGAGTCCGCGTTCATCAACGTCTTATCACAAGCCACTTCACCAATTACTTCTTCCAACATTTCTTTTGTAACATATCCCGGTCTCAAAATCATCGGTATCTCTTCTGTCAAATCGACAATTGTTGATTCCAGTCCGATACATACCTGTCCGCCATCCAAAATCAGTTCTATCTTTCCCTGCAAATCCTGATAAACATACTTTGCTAAAGTCGGGCTCGGTCTTCCTGATGTATTTGCGCTTGGCGCAGCTATGTATCCTCCTGCTGCTTCAATAAAAGCAAGTGCAACTTTATCATCCGGCATTCGGATTGCCACCGTATCAAGTCCGCCTGTCGTCTCCTTCGGAACCTTGTCTGCTTTTTTTAGGACAAGCGTTAGTGGTCCCGGCCAAAACGCTTGCGCCAAAAGTTCTGCTTTTTTCGGAATATCCTCCACGATTTCTTCCAAAGCTTCCCATTTACAGATATGAATAATCAACGGATTATCACTCGGTCTTCCTTTAGCCGCATAGATTTTTCTGGAAGAATCCGGATTCAAGCCATCTCCGCCAAGTCCGTATACGGTTTCCGTCGGAAACGCAACCAGACCTCCGGCCTTAATAATATCTCCGGCCTCTTTTAAAATCTCCTGCACAGATTCTTCTGTTAAATTCTCTTCTGTTATGTTTGCTATCTTTGTTTCCACACTTTACTCCATTTCACCCAGGCAACGCATCGCGCCCATAGCAATTGCCCATGCCATACGTTCCTGATAAGTGTCCTTTATCAAAAGCTCTGCTTCTTCCTTATTGGATAAAAATCCACACTCAACGATAAGCACATTCGTTTCCGCTTTTTTCAACAAATAATAATCTTTATTCGCTTTTGCTTCTCGCTCTTTCTCAGGTTTCAAAAGCTCTGTAATAGTAGCCTGCAACATTTCTGCCATTTCTTTGCTTTTTTCATTTGCCTGATAAAAAAATACCTGTGTTCCTTTTACCGATTCCTGCGGAAAAGAATTTTGATGAATACTGATTGCCAGAGAGGCATCTGACGAGTCAATAAGAGCAACTCTCGCTTTCATATCCTGAACCTTCTTGTTGCTTGCGCCTTCCTCATAAAGTCCCTTATCCTCTTCCCGCACCATTATGACATTTATGTCATTAGCCTCCAGATATCGTTTTACCTTCTTTGCAATCTGCAAATTAATATCCTTCTCATAGGCATTGTTTATCCCTACTTTTCCGGGATCATTTCCTCCATGTCCGGCATCTATCACAATCGTCTTTTTCTGCAAAGAAGATACCATCTCTGCCCCGCCGGAACTTGCAGGTACTATATTTCCTTTCTCATACAAGGCAAGCCGTGCCGATAAGATAACCATTGCTATCAACAGCACGACTCCCATACATACTTTTAACTTTTCATTTACCTCTAGCTTCATCTTGATATCTCATATTGTTTTTATACATAATATGAGACATCTAAAACAGCTATTCATTTCTTTCTATTGTTACACCATGCACGTATTCTACCACTAAGTCCCAAATATCATTTGTTTCCAGTCCAAGCTTCCAACAGGCAACACCCGCTAAGTCATATGTTTTCATAACATCCAGCTTCACTTTGATAGAATCATAATCCTCCATCCATATCTGATAGAGTGCATCGCCCTTCTGAATCTCTCCGTAATTCTGACACACATCATCCATCCACTGTGTCGTAATACCATTTGATTTCACAAAATCCTTTGCCCCACGCATACCAACGGATTCGCCTACGGTTTCCGTTCCTTCCGTCTTCCAGATACGTGTATAGAATGGGATACCATTAATAATTTTTTCCGCAGGTACATATTTCATCGTATCCTCAATACCCTGCTCTACATAACCGATACTGGAAACAGAGCCTGCTGTTCCGCCTGTTCCCCAATGCTCATCGTATCCCATAATAACTACATAATCCGCATAAACAGACTGCTCTTTTCTGTTATACCAGATAGCTCCACCGGATGGCGGATAATTATCAACCGATAAAACAATTCCATTCGCACGACACGGAATAGATAACTCACGAATAAATTCTACAAAATGTTTTCCTGCCGCTTCTGTTACTTTTTCAAAGTCAATATTGATACCGTCGATTCCATAAGCCAGTACTTCCGCCATCAGATTTTCAATCAGTCTCGCTCTGTTTTCAGAAGACGAATAGATCGCAAAACCATCTACTTCTTCAGTAAAATCATCTGCAAGTGCCCATACTTCAAGACCTCTTGCATGTGCTTCGTCCACATAACTTTGTGCGGCATAGCTTACGATCTCACCTTCATTTCCGGTCAAATGGAACCACGTCGGAGAAATAACATTCAACGCCTGTGTTCCTTCCAGCACCTCTGCCAACGTATCATTTCCTGCCGGTCCGCCAATCTGATGCCATCCCAGATTAATCTTGTAATCTCTGGAGATACTTACAAACTCTTCATCACCATACAAGGAACCATCTTCTTTAAAAATCGGCGTTTCGACCTGAATAGCACCGATTTTCTTATTTTCCACATAACCAATATAGCCATCCATCGTTTTTACTTTAGACCATGTTTCCATCTGTTCCAAAAGATACAGCTTGTCTCCTTCTGACACTTCTGTCAGAAT
>SVFS01000060.1 GCA_015056725.1 Lachnospiraceae bacterium
TTTTCAGTAACAACCGGTTTCAGGATAACGTCATAATATTTAATATCTGCCATTATGCATACACCTCCTCAATCTTAGCTACAGCATCCTTTGTAAGGATTAATGTGCCAGCTTTTAAAACATCATACACATTGATTGTATTAGGAAGCGCTGTCTGAACGAAAGGAAGATTGTTTGCGGATTTGATTACCACATCATCCTTTTCTCCTAAAACAACTAATGCTTTTTCTTCTACTTTCAGGTTTGTAAGTACAGCCTGGAATTTCTTTGTTTTGATTTCATCAAACTTAAGCTCGTCTAATACGATAAGTTTGCTTGTTGCAACTTTGTCAGATAAAACTGATTTTAAAGCTGCTCTCTTTTCTTTCTTGTTCATCTTGAAAGAATAATCTCTTGGTGTTGGAGCGAATACAACGCCGCCTCCTGTCCACTGTGGAGATCTTGTAGAACCCTGTCTAGCATGACCAGTTCCTTTCTGTCTCCAAGGTTTTCTTCCGCCACCGGAAACTTCAGCACGTGTTTTTGCTTTCTGTGTTCCCTGACGATTATCTGCAAGCTGCTGAAGTACTGCTAAGTGTACTAAGTGTTCGTTTACGTTTACGCCAAACACTGCATCGTTTAACTCAAGAGTACCAACTTCTTTGCCTTCCATATTATAAACAGATACGTTTGCCATCTAATTGTCCTCCTTTCACCCTAAATTAAATGTCTGCTCTGGTTGTTTCTTTGATTGTAACCAGTGCTTTTTTAGGTCCTGGAACTGCACCTTTTACAAGCAATAAATTCTTTTCTGCATCAACTCTTACAACTTCCAGGTTCTGAACTGTAACTTTTACACAGCCCATGTGACCAGGCATTCCTTTTCCTTTGAATACTCTACTTGGAGAAGAACATGCACCGTTGGAACCCTGATGACGGTGGAATTTGGAACCGTGTTTCATAGGTCCTCTGTGCTGGCCTAATCTCTTGATAGCACCCTGGAAACCTTTACCTTTGGAAATCGCTGTTGCATCAACCTTATCGCCTGCTGCAAAGATATCAGCTTTGATTTCACTTCCTAATGCATATTCATCTGCATTATCGAATTTAAATTCTCTAACAAATCTCTTAGCGGAAACGCCTGCTTTATCAAAGTGGCCTTTTTCTGCTTTGTTAACGCCATGACGGTGAGCAACTGTTTTCTTACCTGTCTTGTCTACGCTAACCACTTTTTCTTTCTTGTCTACATAACCAACCTGTACTGCACTGTAACCGTCGTTTTCAACTGTTTTGATCTGAGTTACAACACATGGGCCAGCCTGAAGAACTGTTACCGGTACTAAAGCACCATCTTCGTTGAAGATTTGAGTCATTCCGACTTTTGTAGCTAAAATCGCTTTCTTCATGTTTTACCTCCTGTTTGTTCTACAGCGGGGCGCTAATACGTCCATACTAGTAGAAGGTTTATTTGTTTTTCATTTTGATATCAATGTACACACCTGCTGGCATTTCTAATCTCTGTAATGCATCCATTGTGTTAGGTGTTGGTGCAATGATGTCGATCAGTCTCTTATGAGTTCTCTGTTCGAACTGTTCTCTGGAATCTTTGTATTTGTGAACCGCTCTTAAGATTGTTACAACTTCCTTTTTAGTAGGAAGAGGTACTGGTCCACTTACCTGTGATCCGTTCTTTTTGACTGTTTCGATGATTTTCTTAGCAGATGCATCAACTAACTGATGATCATAAGCCTTTAATGTAATTCTCATTACTTGACTTGCCATAAAAAAAGTCGCCTCCTTTTCGCACTTGATTTTGATTAAGTACGACAAGCGGTGACTGTACACTCTTCCGTGTGTATCGTAAACCTTTTCACAATGCTTTGTGAAGTATCCATTCACACACGTCTCTGCCTTAAGCAGATATTCAACGTTTGTACAGTGACTTGTCGTCAGTTTCCTGAGCCTTATCCGGCTCTTGACATTCGCTCCACGGAAAACCTGTAGGTGATTGCTCCCCTACAGCAACCTCACGCTTCACAGCTATCATGCCACAGCAAAAACTATGATAACGCATTATTATCTATAATGCAAGCATTTTTTTGAAATTTTTTACAAAATTTTTTATGGATTTTCAGTAAATATTACAAGAAAATTTCTAAGGCATATTTTTTCATGATTATACATAATATCACCCCAAAATGTAGTAGTTCCTTCACTAGATTTTGGGGTGTTTCTTCTATTTATATAGTTGCTTATTATTATATAGTTACTTCGTCCATCTGCCGGAAGCTCCGCACGGAAGCACCAGTCCGTTACTGCTTACCGGAAGTCCAATTTCATCAGCTTCCACACTTCCTCCGAATTTCTTTACAAATACAGTATTCATCATATAAGAAAGAACTGCCGGTTGAAGACCCGTTGTATATGAATTAAGAAGTACAAACAACGGATTGTCCGAAAGTATCTGTGAAGTTAATTGAAGGAATGGATAAATGCTATCTTCAATTTTCCAAATTTCTCCTTTGGGTCCGCGTCCGTAAGATGGTGGGTCCATAATAATTGCGTCGTACTTATTCCCTCTTCGGATTTCTCTTTCCACGAACTTCCCACAATCATCCACAAGCCAGCGGATAGGTGCATCCGAAAGACCGGAAGCCGCTGCATTTTCTTTCGCCCATGTGACCATGCCTTTCGATGCATCTACATGTGTTACACTGGCTCCCGCTTTTGCTGCCGAAACCGTAGCTCCACCTGTATATGCAAAAAGGTTTAATACCTTAATCGGTCTTCCCGCATTTTGAATAAGCTCCGAAAACCAATCCCAGTTTGCTGCCTGCTCCGGAAACAGCCCCGTATGTTTAAAGCTGAACGGTTTCAAATTAAAGGTAAGCTCTTTGTAATGAATACTCCATTCATTTGGCAAATCGAAAAACTCCCATTCGCCACCACCCTTACTGCTTCTGTGGTAATGGCCGTTCATTCTTTTCCAACCCTTATGTATTTTTTCCGTATCCCAAATAACCTGTGGGTCGGGGCGGACCAATAAATAGTCTCCCCATCGTTCTAATTTCTCACCTTTGGAAGTATCAAGCACTTCATAGTCCTTCCAATTATCTGCAATCCACATTCTGTAGACTCTCCTTGTCACTTTTCTAATAACGTTGCCTTTTCAAAACCGGATTACTCCAGCATTGCTACAAAGATAGCTCCATACACAATAAACAGAACCATTGCAAGTGCAAGCTGAATCAGCCAAACAATCAAATATGCTTTACAGAAGTTTACCTTACTCTTCTTTTCCGTTTTGCTAAACGCCCATACTATTGCTAAAATCCAACCTACACACGGCACAAATGTCGTAAGTGACAATAGCAGTATCCATTCGCCCATCTTTACAGGTTCTTCCTGTTCTACAGGAGTATATGCTGCCCCCTGATAGCTACTCTGATTATAGTCCGGATAGGGTTGTCCATAATTTTGTGTACTAGTATTCTCATTCCAATTTTGCGTGTTGTTGTTCTCATTCCAATTTTCCATAGTTCCCTCTTCTTCTCTTTTGTTATTTCTTATCATGTTACCTTATTATAGAAGAAACTCCATCATTTCTTTATATCCCGGCACATATCTTTCAAATACATTCTCTCCCGTATATACATATGGCGGCACATCCGGAAACTGTGTCAGCATTCCATGTGCATATACAAGTATCATTATCATCACAATACTTCCTATAAAAAGTAAATTGTATTTTACTTTCACTCCCCTGATATATCTTTGTATTATAAAATAGATCCCATAAATAATCCATAAGTATATCGATGGATTTATTCTGAATGCCCGCACAAACTGTCCTGATATCACAAACAAAAATGCTCTCGTCATACCACATCCCGGACATGAAAAACCTGTCAGCCAAACAGACGGACAAAAAGCACCCATTATTTTATGTAATATTATATATAACACGAAAACAATCGGTGCTATCATCCAATATTCTTTTATATCAGCAACAATTCTGCTGATTATCTTTTTCAACTTATCCAAAATCATTTTTAAAACAACGGCAAAACACTCGGTACATTTTGTAAATCAAGATATTCTGCTAATCCATCCACTACAAATTGATGATCCATTTGGTGTGGGAGTGCCGATGCAATCAAAACAGCCACTACCTCTCCCGTCTTTAAGCGTATTGGAAATCCACCACCGATAAATACATATTCTTTCGGATCAAGTCCATGTACATGAATATCCTCATCCTTTAAATTTGCATCCACCCATGCGCCAAAAGAACTTTGCTCATTTAAGCAAACCGTATTAAATTTACGATACATCCACTTATCATTTAATGCATTTGTCCCATCTGTTTCATGTTGAAAAATGATAGCTCCACTTACTTTTCTAATCGAAAGCGCCAGCTCCATTTCAAGTTCATACACCTTGTTTACCAGAAATGTCCCTAGCTGCCATGCTTCTTCATTTGAGAAAGAATCAAATCTAAGCATCTGCTCCTGCTCTGCTACAATTTCTTTTAACTGTTCAAATACCTTTTTTGTCATCGCTTTTCCTCTTTTTAAAAATACATTGGAAATTCCACTATTCTCTATTACAACATCAGTCTGTAGATTGCTTCCACATCTTTTTGTCCAAGCGGAACAAATCCGCCAACATAACCTGTATTTCCATTTCCATAACATGCACTGTGCGCCATATGCTCAATATCTTCTTCTTTTGCACCAAGCTCTTCAAAATTCTTTGGCATTCCGATAGAACATAAGAAGTTACGGAATGCTTCAATTCCTGCTTTTGCTGTATTTTCAGGGCAAGCTTCATCCATCTTGCAGCCCCATACACGCTCTGCCACTTTCGCATATCTCATCACATCATGCTTCATATTATAAGTAAATACTGCCGGCATAACTACTGCAAGCCCTGCGCCATGTGCACAGTCATACATAGCCGATAATTCATGTTCAATGTCATGACTCGCCCAGTCCTGTGTACGTCCAACACCACAACTGTTATTGTGTGCCATCATGCCTGCCCACATAATATTCGCTCTCGCTTCATAGTTATTCGGATCTTCCATTACACGAGGAGCTTCATGAATCATTGTCAGAAGAAGTGCTTCAATCATACGGTCTGTCACTTCTACATCTTTTGTATTTGTCTGGTAACGTTCATAAAGGTGGGCCATAATATCTGTGACACCGCAAGCCGTCTGGTACGGAGGTAATGTTTGTGTCAGTGCCGGATTCAGAATAGAAAATTTCGGTCTATACGCTTCACCACTTGCACCACGTTTAAACATACCTTCTTCTTTTGTAATAACAGAATCAGGTGACCCTTCACTTCCTGCTGCTGCAATTGTAAGAATTGTTCCTACAGGCAATGCCTTCTCTACCGGTTTTCCTTCATAATAATCCCAAAAATCACCATCATATACTGCACCGGCTGCAATCGCCTTTGCAGAGTCAATTGTACTTCCGCCACCTACTGCAAGTACAAAATCCACATTTTCTTTTTTACAAAGTTCAATACCTTCATACACTAATCCGCTTCTTGGATTCGGCATTACTCCACCAAGCTCTACATAAGAAATACTTTCTGCATCAAGACTTGCTTTCACACGGTCCATCAAACCGGAACGGATAACGGAACCACCACCAAAGTGAATCAGCACCTTGCTTCCCCCAAAACGTTTTACCAATTTACCGGTTTCATTTTCTGCATCTTTTCCAAAAGCAAAATATGTCGGTGCATAAAATGTAAAATTATCCATACTAAAACCTTCCCTTCTTATAATAATATAAGCCAATACTCTCTCTGATTGTTTTCATTATCAAATATAATAAAAACAGGCAAAGGTCTAACCAAGACCGTTGCCTGTATTATATCATTTTTAATATATGATTTCTATAATTATGCTTCTTTCTTAGGAGATTTTACAAGTACCATGGAAATAATAAGTGCAACCACATAAAGAGCACCTGTTACATATAGTACTGTCTGGTAACCCGTTGGGTTAACAGTAACACCATGAACTTCTACCGGCTTTCCAAAAGTATTTACAATCCAGTTAGCCATCTGGTTACCTGTCAAACCTGCAAACGCCCATGCAGATAATGTGATACCATGAATTGCACTGATATTGCTCATACCATAGTGGTCAGAAAGTAATGTCGGTACATTGGAGAAGCCTCCGCCGTAGCCTGCATTTACTACCATAATTAAGCAAAGAACTAATGCAATCAAGAATACATTTCCTTCACCGTTCTTAATACCGCTTGTTGCAATTACAAGACCTGTAAATACGATAGAAAGAATGAAAATCATCTTGTAAATAGTATTTCTGTCTTTCATTGTGTCGCCCCAAGAAGAGAATCCCAGACGGCCACCTGCATTAAAGATAGCGGAAATTGTAGAAACAACACCTACAGCACCTGCCAGACCGATACATTTTACAATCATCTTTTCCTGAGAAATCAATGCAAGACCACATGTAATGTTAATATAGAACATTAACCAGATACCAATGTAGTTAGAAATTGGTCTTGTCTTAATAACAGCCCATGCACTCTGGGATTTTTCATCGCCGGAAGGTTCATGCCATCCTTCAGGTTTTTTGAGTAATAAGTGTCCTACAAACATCATTACAAAGTAAACTGCTGCAAGGATATAGAACATCTTATAGATACCACCATCACCTAAGTTTGCTAATAAGGACTGCATAATCGGGCTTGCGATAGCTTTTGCAGCACCAAAGCCTGCTACTGCGAGACCTGTTGCAAGACCTTTTCTATCTGCAAACCAAAGCATAAGTGTTTTAACCGGAGAAAGATAACCTGTACCTAAACCGATACCCATAATCAAACCGTAGCAGATATAAATACCAATTAAAGCTACTAAGCTCTTTGGATGATTTCCACCATAGAAAATGAAGAAACCTGTACCTGCCATACCACCTGCGAAACAGATAGTAGCAATTAAAGAAGATTTATGTATATCTTTTTCTACAACATTACCAAGGAATGCGGCAGACATACCTAAGAAGAAAATAGCAAAACTGAATGCCCATTCTGTTGCGCCCTTAGAAAAACCAATGTAGTCTGCGATTTCCTGGCTGAAAATAGACCAACAATAAACTGTACCAATACTACAGTGAAGTAATAATGCTGGAATAGCCGCACGAACCCATTTGTTTGTACGCCAGCCACCAGACTTCTTTGTGCTTTCACTCATGTCGAAAGTCCTCCTTGTCTTATGTTTCATATACTTTCATATTATTCGTTTTCGTGTATAACCCAAACGGTTGTATTATACACCTGTTATTTGCAAGTTTCAAGAAAGAAACCCGCTGAATTCTGTTTTTTATTTAGAACAAAATCAAGATTTCACTGCCCACCGCATCTTCGTAGATGCTGCGCGGGGATTGCGGGCACATTCTTCCGGAGTCGGACGTATTACATCCTTGGATACATCCGCGTAAATTCCCTCTGATTTCATCTCTTTAAAAATACGTTTTACAAGTCTGTCTTCTCCTGAATGAAATGTAAGTATCGCTACACGTCCACCCGGATTTAATATATGCGGAAGTTTATCAAGAAATGCATACAGTACTTCAAACTCACTGTTCACATCAATCCGCAACGCCTGAAATACTCTTTGACAAGATTTTTTTACTGCCAGCTTTTTCTCTTTTTCAGGCACTTTAACAAGTGCCTTTTCAATTGCATTTTTCAAATCAAATGTGGTTTTGACCGGTGTACCTTTTTTCTTTAAGCCAAAAACTTCTCTTGCTATTTCTTCTGCAAAAGGCTCATCGGAATTTTCAACCATCATTCCCACAAACTCTTCCTGCGTAATTTCCATAAGGCGTTCAGCCGCAGATATGCCCGCTTCCGGATTCAAACGAAGGTCTAACGGCCCGTCATATTTATAGGTAAATCCACGTTTGGGATTATCAATCTGCATAGAGCTCACACCAAGATCTGCCAATACGAAATCAAACATTCCATACTTTTCTGCGATTTCATCAATATTAGCAAAGTTTGTCTGACAAATTGTCAGAATATCCTCTCCGAAGCCTTTTTCTTCTAAACGTTTTTTGGTTTTTACAATTTCTATCGGGTCTACATCCAAGGCATATATATGTCCTTGTCCCTTTAACTGTTCCAACATCTTACCCGTATGTCCACCATATCCCAGTGTTGCATCCAGTCCCTGTTGTCCCGGCTCTATCTGCAAAAAGTCCAAAATTTCATTTACCATGATGGAAAGGTGCATTCCTGCAGGTGTACTCCCCTTGCTGATAACCTTCTCAATCGTATCCTTGTACTTTTCCGGATTATGCTCTTTATATTTTTCTTCAAATCGTTTCGGATGTGTACCGCTATAGCGGACACGTCTTACATGTTTTTCCATATTACTCATTAAAATCTGATTGCTGCTGTAGTGGTAGTCTCTGTCTGACCATCACCATATGTAACTACTACCTGATTGCCTTGTATAGATGAAACAACACAAGGATAATAATTTCCCTGTCCGTACCAGTTTGCCTCCACCTGCGCATTTGTTCTTAAAACAGATGCTTTAGAAAGACCTGATAACAGCACCCATTCTCTTGCTCCGTTTGCAAATGCAATATCCGCGTATCCGTTTTGCATTCCCATAACCTGTCCTGCGTAGCGTTTTCCGTCTGCCGCCTGTGCAAAAACCTGTTCATATAAAGCATATGGAGCTTGTGCCACTCCTGCCGGTACTGCTGCTGCCATTCCGTTATAGGTCTCACTATAATTTTGCTGCTGTGGAATCTGTGCCACATTGGATGGATTCTGTTTTTTGCTTGGAATCTTGCCGATTAAATTCTGTACCTGTGCTTTTCCTCCCTGTACCATATTTCCCACGGAAGCGCCTACCGCCTTCATATCAATACCCGGAATTCCGCTGGCAGCTGTTGTTCTTGGTTCTGCGTCAGTCCATGCTGCAATTTTCTCAAGACGGCTTGGTGTGTCAGGATGACTGGAAGAAATGCTTGCAAAAAATCCTTCCGGTTTCACACAATCTCCCGCAATACATTCCAGTGCATTATAAATATCACTCTGATATCCGATTTCACACGCAAATTTATCTGCCGCATACTCATTCTGTCTGCTGGAATGCATACACAAAAGAACACCAAATTTTGTCCACAAACGCATCAGTCCGACTAATATAAGGTCTACAAGAAGTCTTCCGATAAAAGCTCCTAAACTTCCAAAAATATTATCCGAATCCTCTACAACCGCAAGTGCGATATTAATAATAAAACGGTACACAAAGAAGATTACGGACAACAGCATATTACTAACCATGACAACTAATAATGTGTCCGTATCTTTATGCGCAATATGTCCAAATTCATGTGCTAAAATTCCCTTTATCTGTTCGTCAGGTAAGCTCAGAAGTCCTTGCGTTACACAGACTGTCTTTCGACCTGTCGCAAATGCATTTGGCTGCATATCTTTTGATACAAACATTTGCACTTTATTGGAAATCGTTGGGTCCTCTGCTTTTGCACGTGCATATACTTCATCGAAAAGTGGCTGCAAGCGATTAGCAAGTTCCGGATTTTTCTTCGCCATCTTCTTGACCGATTTACATCCTGCCTGCATACGAAGCACGAATTCTCCAATCGGAGAAAGTGCGATAATTACACTAACAAAAAATAAGCCAATTCCAATCGGTATCATTTCCGGTGACTCTGTACCGCCCAAAAGAAGTACGTACAATCCCATATTCAAAACCAGAAATATGATTGTACCGATGTTTTCTTTTTTGAATAATCTTTTGAAATATTCAATAATGTAAATGTTTGATAAAAAGCCGCTCATTTTGTTCCCTCCTACGTAGTAATCATCTTTTGCTTTTTATAAAAATACAATTCTTCCTATGATACTTCTTTCATAAAGAATCGTATATTTTCAAGTTTCATTTCCACTTCTTTTGATGTTGCAAAGTCTTCCAGCATCCGCATAAGCTTTTGTTTCTCGATACTCATAGATTTTACAACCAGATATTCTTTCGTCTCATCAGATTGACCTTTCATAAAGAAATCCAGATTTTCCATTGTGATTGCCGCATCGTACTGGTCTTGCAAAATCTGTTCAATACTGGCTTCTTCTATATAGTCTTCCACTAAAATATCAATCACCTGATGATAGTCCAAAATTTCTGCATCTACTCTGATTTTTGCCATCACATCTGCTGCTCCTATATATTGAATTCCAAAATCCAACACATGCACCTTACCCAGCTTTTCAGAAAGTGCATTTTCCAGCATCGGTAAAATGCGGGCTTTCTCTTTTGACAATCCCTGCTCAAACATGGGAATCTTCTGAGAATCCGGCAGATTCTGAAACATCGACGCATCAATGAAACTCGGAATCTTCATTGCTCCCGGAATTTTACTAAGCAGACCGCTTCCCTGCATCTGCTTTACCATATCAATAATATTTCCAAGCAGCTTATCACAATTGAATGTTTTACATTCCAAAACAATCCTAAACATATTTCACTCCGTAACACTTCTTAGTCATTAAAATATTTATATAATATTTTAAGATAGAAGTTAAAAAAATACAACCAAGAACACCTTTGGAATATCACAATTCTTGTTTGCCTTTTGTCCTTGCGTTCTGTCGTTCCATCTGTTATAGTAATTTCACAAACTATGATTCTCATAGTTTTTCATCAATTCGATGATTCTTTGTTTTTTCATTTGAAAGAACAGTCTATCAGCCCTCTGACGGCTGTACACAATGCGTTTCGCATAAATATCAACCAATATTAATTACATAGCGGGGGATAGAAACAGGTGTAGTCTGTCCTTTGCGGAATGGAGGATTATGACAAAAGAAAAATGTACTAACAACACACCAAATCACTCAACAAGCAGTTTATCAGAAAGCAATACTTTATCAGAAGCAGAGCTTTCACTTCGCAATCCACAAGCAGCAGATAACAGCAGTAAGCTTATTTTTAAGGATCCTGAGTTGTGTGCACAATTTTTACGGGATTATATCAATATTCCTATTCTAAAAAATGTACAAGCCTGTGATATCGAAGATATTACCGAACGGTTTGAGCCGCTTTTTACAGCAGAATGTGATTCGGATACAGTAAAGCGCATTCATGTTCCTGATATCGGCCATTTATACCTAATCTCACTTATTGAACACAAAACAAAGGTCGATTATAATGTAAGCATGCAGCTGCTTAAGTACATGTACTTCATCTGGGACAACTATGAGAAAGAGCAGAAAAAGCTGGATAACTCCTGCAAAAACAAAGGTTTTCGTTATCCACCCATTCTCCCGATTGTATACTATGAAGGCAAAGATGAGTGGAAAGAGCTTCTGGAAGTAAAAGACCGCATTTATATGTCTGATATGTTTGAGAAGTATATTCCGAATTTCTCATACGAGCTAGTAAACCTAACTCAATATACATTCGACCAGATATTAGAACACAAAAATGTATTTTCTATCATTGCTGCGCTAAACAAAACCCAAAGTATTGAAGATTTTAAAGTTTTACCGGATATCAGTGAATGGGCCGACGAGCTAATGAACCGCACCCCGGAGCATTTGCGAGAGCTCCTGGCAAAAATTGTAGCCCTGCTGATGAGCACCTACAATTATGAGACAGAAGAAATCCGTTATGCAGTAGAGCAGATAAAGGAGGAAAAAATGGCACGATTATGGGAACATGCACAAGTATGCGACATACAGGAAGAACGACGAAAAGCGCGGACGGAGGGACGTGCTGAGGGACGTGCTGAGGGACGTATTGAACAAGAAATTGAAACTGTCTGCAAATTACTGAAAAAAGGTATGACCATCAAAGAAATTGTAGACCTTTTGGATAAGGATGAAGCCCAAATTTCTTCCATCAGTAAAATTGTAGAAAAGCACGCACCAGATTATGACATTTCTAAAATATGTGAAGAATATTTAGCCAAATAGCACAATATGGAAACAATCCAACAACAAAGCAGTAGAAGGAATCTAAATGTCCCTTTTACTGCTTTTCTTCGTATATACAGTTCGAAAATTTGTGGGATATTGGATTGCGACTGTACCAGCAAGCTTTTCTTAGCCTGTACAGTCAGGAAATTTGTGGGATGTAAGATTATGACTGTATTTTCAAGCTTTTCTTCGTCTGTACAGTTCGGAAATTTGTCGGATGTAGAATTGCGACTGTACTAGCAAGCTTTTCTTAGCCTGTACAGTTGGCAAAATTGGTGGATGTTGGATTGAGACTGTACTTTCAAGCTTTTCTTAGCCTGTACAGTTCGGAAATTTGTAAAAGGATGTAGCACGGAAAATAAGAAGGAGTGGTATTACCACTCCTTCCTATTTTGAAGTACTATGTACTTTTCTTTTACGTTATGGACGTTTCAACGCCATACATTATGAACTCTACAAATCCTAACTGTATTGCTCTGTTAAAAGTTATAAACTCTTACATTGCCAGCTAGTATTTCGTCATCAAGCTTCTAATTAGCCAAGTAAGGATAAGATATTCTGGTTAGCCTGGTTAGCCTGAGCCAACATAGATGTACCTGCCTGAGCAAGGATGTTGTTGTTGGAGTACTTAACCATTTCAGATGCCATATCTGTATCACGAATCTGGCTTTCAGCTGCTGTTGTATTTTCAACAACATTATCTAAGTTAGCGATTGTGTGCTCAAGTCTGTTCTGTACAGCACCGAGTGCGGAACGCTGTGTAGATACTTTCTGAAGAGCTGCTTTGATTGTTTCAATAGCTTTACGAGCGTTTGTATCATCTGCACCATCAACTTTAAGGCCATCTACACCAATACCAGCTGCGCTCATAGCATCAAGTTTAACAGAAATCTGGTTGTTATCTGTAGCATCTGCACCTACGTGAAGTTTAAGTACCAAGCCGCCTACTAATTCTTCAGGAGCTGCAAAACTTTCTGTAATCTGATCTGCTGTTAATGTTAACTCGTTTCCGTCTTTGTCGTATACTTTTTTGCCTTCAATCTGAGTAATTGCATCGCCTTCTCCTACTTCAAAGTAGTCTGTTAATGCATTTTCAGAAATCCAGTTTCCGTTTTCATCATAGAATGCAGGAGCAGTTGCCGGAATATCAGCTGTAAACTCTGTATCTCCAGCTTCATCTGAAGGAGCAGTTTCATATAAAGCAATCTCATCTTCAATTGCTGTTTTAAGAGCTGCTGGTGTAGTAATTTCTGTTCCATCCGCTTTGTATAATTTTGTTGTTGGAGCTTTAAATGCTGCTGTAGAGTCCGTACCTGCCGAAGCACCTGTTACAGCTGTACCGAATGTTGCAGCTTCTACGATTTTGTATTTAGCATCTTTTAAGGTACCATCTTTAGCAAATATTGCATGAGCATCTGTATCAGAAATACCTGTACCTGCTGTGACTTTAATAACAGTATTTGCAGTTGTATCAAGTACATATACATCCGCTGCACCTGATGTTTCACTACCATTTGAACCACCAGGAGTTATTGTTTGGGTACCAGATACAACATATGCATTTTTCGTGAATGCATCTGCTGCTGTATTTAAAATGTCTGCCGCGCTAGCTCCAGAATCGATTTTTGTGGAAGTTTCTCCGTCAGCATCCGGTGCTGCAGTTGTGTAATAAATATCTTTTGCTGCTGTTCCCTGTGGATCTGTGCCTTCTTCATATGTATAATGTGTATCTTCTACAGCTATTTTACCTGCACCTGCTGCTGTTTTATACAATGTTGCATCCGGATCTTCAGATAAATATTCAGCTGCTGCTGCTTCATCTAATGCTTTACCATCTGCTGTGTATACAGCTGTTGTGCCTTCTGCGAAAGTTACTGTTCCTTTCTTATAGCTAAGTGCCTTTTCTGCATCTGCATTCTTGTCACCTTTCAGAAGGTATGTTTCATTGAATTTTGTTGTTTCAGCAACACGGTCGATTTCTGTTTCTAACTGATCAATTTCATCCTGGATGTAGCTTCTGTCGTTTTCAGACATTGTTCCGTTAGCTGCTTTAACTGCTAATTCGTTCATTCTCTGAAGCATATCCTGTACTTCATTTAATGCACCTTCAGCTGTCTGTACTGCAGAGATACCATCTTCTGCATTTAAAGAAGCCTGTGTAAGACCTCTGATCTGTTTTCTCATTTTTTCAGAGATAGAAAGACCAGCTGCATCATCTGCTGCACGGTTGATTTTGTAACCGGATGATAACTTTTCTGTTGATTTAGCCTGAGATCCTGTTGTTACGCCTAACATTCTGTTAGAGTTCATTGCTGTAAGATTGTGTTGTACTACCATATTAATTCCTCCTTGAATTTGAAATGTATGTTGCTTCCCTG
>SVFS01000061.1 GCA_015056725.1 Lachnospiraceae bacterium
AGGCAATGGAAGGGTATTTTAATAAATGGATAAAGCTACAAGAGGAGGCATTACAGGATATAAAAGAAAGTTTTAGCGAAGTGCCTCGTTTTTACGTGGAACTGCAACAACAGGAACTGCGTACATTGGATGTGCTGGGAAAAGTTGGCGACGGTATTTATGGAGAAACTAATCCGGATGATGTGCTGTTCAAAAAGGAAATCTATAGTATCGACAATGAAAAGAACTGTCTTAAAATTTATTTGCCGTTTGCGGATAAAGGAGAATTAAGATTAGAGCAGGATAAGAATGAATTGATTGTAGGTGTAAAAAATGAGAGTCGAAAGTTCCCGATTCCGTCTGAATTCACTAAAAGAGATATTGTAGGAGCTAAATTCGAGAAAGGATACTTGAATATTTTGTTTTAGCGTATTGATACTGAAAGAGTTCTTAAAAACTCGCACCACTGGTACGAGAAATTGGCTGAAAAAATAATACTGTTATAAAGGAATTTAAAGATAATAATGATGAGAGAGGGCGAGACATTTATGATGGGTACTTGCTCTTTCTCATTTTTATTGTGAATAGATAGGGATATTTTGAATATAATAATTGTAAAGCAAAACAATGACAAATGCTTTACAAAGAATAGGACGCATGATAAAATTAAATTACAGAAAAGGAGTGATGATTATGGCACAGGCAATGATTAACTTTCGTATGGATGAAGAACTGAAGAAAAGCATGGAAGAAACTTGCAAAGATTTAGGTTTAAGTATGACAACTGCATTTACGATATTTGCAAAAAAAATGACAAGAGAAAAAAGAATTCCTTTTGATGTATCGGTAGATCCATTTTATTCTGAAAGTAATATGGCATATTTGAAAAAGGTAGTAGAAGATATTGAATCAGGGAAAGCGGTTCTTGCTGAGCATGAATTGATAGAGGAGTAATGGATGAAGATACTTTGGGATGAGCGAGCTTGGGAAGAATACCTTGCATGGCAAACCCAAGACAAAAAGACCTTAAAACGAATTAATATGCTTATTAAAGATATACAAAGGGAATGTTATGGTGGCATCGGGAAGCCGGAGCCGCTGAAAAATAATCTGAGCGGTTGGTGGAGCAGGCGAATCGATGATGTGAATCGAATCGTTTACAAAGAAAAGGACGGAGCTGTTATCATAGCGTCATGTAAAGGGCACTATGAAGATTGAGTATGCTTTAAAGGGAGAAATTCTACAGGTGATTGGTGGGATTTCTCTTTTTGTATTATATGCTTAATTGTGGGTGATTTTTGAATAAATACGGAGTATAAAGATGGAAAAGCACTTTTTAGATGAAATATACACAGAAGCTTTAGAATCAGTTATAGCTGAGAAAATGCTGAAAGAAAATGAGATTGAAGAATTTTTGAAAGAACAGTTTACGGTAGAAAAAATCCAAAAATATTATAAAGAGGCTATCAATAAATTTCCTGAAGATACATATAATTACTTTTTGAAAATATGTTTGGAAGAATATCATAAATCTCAAGCAGAAGCGCAAAATTATCAGAAACATTTGGATGGTATTTGGAAAAGGGGATTCGAATTATCTAATGCTATGTATTTGTTTGTTTTGGAGGAATTAGAATCCTACAGCAATCGGCTTGAAGCAGAGCATGGAGATGAACTTAAAGATAACAAGTATAAATGTAAAGTTTTGCAAATGTTAGCAAATAGAAATTTACAAACATTTTCTGCGATACTCACACTGTTACAAAACGGATTTGCAGACCAGGCATATATGCTTTTTCGGAATATGTTTGAAAATAGAGTTGTAAGTCAATTCATACTACATAAATAATTATAAAATTCATGAACTTTTTAATACTTCGTTTCCGGATGTATGGAGTGAGTATAAAAAGAAATATGAAGTGATTAATAGCGGATATTATCCCATTGTGGATTTATTAGATAGTATTCGTGCAATTGATTTTGATTTTGCCATGCAGTATAAAGAAGGGACTGATAATATTTTTTATGAGAGTAACTGGTAGACAGAATATTTTTCGAGAAAAACATTATGATATCCCTTTAAATATTCAAGGTAAGAAGAAATAGAAACGCACGATTGACACCATATATGACACCACGTATAATATAGATGGGAGGCATGAAATTGTCTAAATGGAATAAACTAATAGCACGTATATGCAATTTGTCGAAGGATCTTCGATTCGACGAATTGCGAAAGGTATTAGAGAGTTGCGGATATACGATGAATGCTCCGAGAACAGGAAGCAGTCATTATACATTCAGAAAACAGGGCTGTCAGCCTATCACAATACCGAAGCATGAGCCAATTAAGAAAGTATATGTAGAAATGGTACGGCAGATTGTAGAAAGTGAGGAGAAGAAGAATGAAGACCTTGAATGAATATATGGAAATGTCTTATCGCATGGAAATAGTGGAAGATAAGGATGAAGGCGGATTTGTGGCTTCTTATCCGGATTTGCCAGGGTGCATTACTTGTGGAGAAACCATCGAAAGTGTAGTTGCTAATGCGTTGGATGCAAAAAAAGCATGGATTGAAGCTGCACTTGTGGAAGGAATAGAAATTTATGAACCGAACAGTCTGGAAGATTATTCTGGACAATTCAAACTGAGATTACCGCGCAGTTTGCATAGAGCCTTAGCAGAACACTCCCAGAGAGAAGGAGTCAGTATGAATCAATATTGTGTGTATCTTCTCTCAAAATATGATGCAGTGTACTTGAAATAAGTGTGCCAACATGTGAGAAAAGTTGTAAGTTATGGCAATGCTTTGGCAAAGAGGCTACTTGTGTACTTACCCCTGATACATTGCAGCAATTTCAGATGCTTTTTTTGCTAACTTTTCTCTCACTTGTACAGGTTCCAGACATTCACATTTTTCTCCAAAACATAGAAGCATATCGTAATAATAATCCCTATCAATGAAAGGAACATGAATAATATAGTGAGAATCGCCGTCCGGTGAAACTTGTTTGATAGAACAATAATCAAGCATTCTTTCCAACAAGGATTTATGGATTCTAAGAGTGATATAAATTTTTAAGGAATTTGAAATCTCATCAGCGTTCAAGATTGGACTAGGGAAATCTTTTGGAATATATGTCTCATCACATACATTCAAATCCAATATTCTGGAAAGCTTAAAAAGTCGATAATCGTTTCGAAGGTGACAAAAACCATAGAAATACCAACTATTAGTTTTAAAGACAAGCTGGCATGGTTCGACTGTTCGCAAAATAGCATTTCCCTGACGGTTTATATAGGAAAATGATAGTAAACGATTTTCGTCTAAGGCAAGCTTTATTTTTTCTAAATAGTCTTTTACAAAAGGATTGGTTGTCCAGGGACTGACATCTATATAAATTTGTCCTGTTTTTAATGCGATGGCATTTGCTTGCTCAGCAGGAATAAAGTTTTTTACTTTACACATAGCGTGAATAATGTCATCACCACGAATAATCGATGCTAGGTTAGATAGTCCCGTCAAAAGTGTTGCCAGATCGTTTTCGGTAAATACATTCTTATCGATTTTGAAATTTGGCATTATTTCAAAGCCACCACCAACACCGGAGGTTGCGCGTATTGGAATGCCGGCCATACAGATAGAGTCTATATCGCGATATATAGTGCGTTTTGACACTTCAAAGGTATTTGCTAATGTTTCAGCACTTACTTTTTTCTTTTCAAGTAATATCATGATAATACTAACCAGACGCTCAATTTTCATATAAGAAACTCCTTTTTACTAAAGAATAGATTGCTGACATACATATGTCAACAATAGGATGCTATGATAAGAAAAAACGGAGGAAAAAAGATTATGAGCAACAAAGCGTTAGTTGTAATTGATATGCAGAACGATATTACAAAAAATTATAAGGAGATTATTGGAAATATTAATGCTGCTATTGATTGGGCGGTGGTAAGTGGTATGCATGTTGTGTATATTCGCCATAATAATTTGTCTGTTGGGACAAGAACATTTAAGCCGGATACAAAGGGGGCTGAATTTGTTTCGGAAATGAAGATAGTTTCAGATAATATTTTTCTTAAAACAAAAGCAAATGCTTTGACGAGTGAGGAATTTGTTTCCTTTATTGATAGAAACAAAATTAATGAATTTTACATTGCAGGTGCAGATGCAACAGCTTGTGTTAAGTCCACTTGCTACAATATGAAAAAGATTGGTTACAAGGTTTCGGTCTTTTCGGATTGTATAACCAGTTATGATAAGAAACGGATTGATGAGATGCTTGCTTATTATAAAAGCAAAGGATGTGAAATAAAAATATTGGAAGAGTAAATTTTTTACTTGTTCATAGCTTGACAAACAGAAAAAAACAGAGTATCATGAATTGGCGTTCGGAAACAATGGTTTAAAAACAAAAGTTTGAAAACGTTTAAGGGGAGATGAGAGAAATGATTACAAGTTTTTTGGTTATGTTTAGTTTGATATTGCTCGTATGGGTAGTTGTATTCCCGATTTTGTTACTGGGAAATAAAGGAGTTTGTTTGTCAATGATTGGGATAGGTATTCTTGCTTTGCCGTACATACATATTTTAAGTGTGTTAACAAATATTAGTATGGCATTTGCTATTGGCATTCTTTTGTTTGGAGCTGCAATTGTTTTTGTGAAAACAATTGGTAAACAGTTACATACAATGAATTATCAAGGTATTATATAAATTATTTGCTTATAAAAGTATGAATTATTCGCAGCGTTACATGCACGATACGAAACGTATCACGTATGTGACGCTGCGTTTCTTTATGTGTATAAAGTTTATTGTTACTTTCAAATTACTCCCCCAATTTGTTGCCGAGGGAGAATTAAAAAAATGAAAGGAGCATAAACAATGAAAACAAAAGAAAGAGGGAAGAAATTATTATTTTTAGGAAAGGTATGCGTTCTAAGCTTTGTGTTATGGACAATATTGATACAAAAAGTAGATGTACAGCCGTGTGGTGTAAATGGAACGGATATAGGGCTTGCAACAATTAATCTTTGGTTTCACAGATTAACAGGAGTGCATAAGAAACTTTATAGCATCACGGACTGGCTTGGATTAATTCCGATATGTATTTGTATGATGTTTGCCGGAATTGGGTTAAGGCAATGGATTAAAAGAAGAAACCTTCGGAAAGTAGATTTGGATATAGTTCTTTTAGGAATATATTATATAATAGTCATATCGGGGTATCTTCTTTTTGAAAGGATACCAATCAATTACAGGCCTATATTGCTTGAAGGTGTTTTAGAGGTTTCCTATCCGTCATCCACGACACTGTTAGTACTTTGTGTAATGATGTCGTTTGTGGAACAGATGAATCGAAGCTTGAAAAATATTGCAATGAAGCAAATGACGGAAGCTATTACGATATGTTTTTCGGTGTTTATGGTGGTGGGAAGAATGCTTTCAGGCGTGCATTGGTTTACGGATATTATAGGTTCAATTATACTTAGTACAGGGTTGTTTCTTGTCTATAAAGGAACGGTTTTGTTGTGCTGCGGAAAGGAAAAATAAGGAGAGGACTCTGACGTGGAATTTCATGAGAAGCTTCAGGAATTGAGAAAAAATAGAGGTTTGACACAGGAAGAATTAGCGGAAGCATTATATGTGTCAAGAACGGCAATATCAAAGTGGGAATCGGGAAGAGGTTACCCAAGTATTGATTCCTTAAAGGAAATATCGAATTATTTTTCGATAACAATTGATGAACTATTATCGAGTGGAAAAATGCTTTCCATTGTAGAAAAAGAGAATAAGGCAAATTTGAGGAATGTGTGTGATTTATTAGTGGGTTTACTGGATGTGTGCACATTTGTTTTAATTATTCTGCCTCTTTATCCCAACAGGATTGATAGTTATATTTATTCCGTCAATTTGTTTGACTATACGCAGACAACGGATTTTAATCGCATGATTTATTGGATTATGTTCGTTTCGCTTGTTGCAGTAGGATTTATAAAGCTGATATTATTAAAAACAGGAAAAGAAAAATGCAGTCAGGTCATGACGGGTATATCGATGACATTAAGTATTTTGCTTGTAATATTTCTAGCTATAACAAGAGAAGCATATGCAGTAGTTTTGCTCTTTTTGCTGTTGGTAATAAAAGGGATAGTGCTGTATAAATGTACAAAATAAAAATCAGAGATTTTCTTTGTCATCTGCCGCTAAGTGTGAGATAATGCTAATTAGAGGGAGAAGGAGGAAATTATGAGGAAAAAGCTTACAATTGGCGTAATGATTGGTAATGCAAATGCTCCGCATACGAAAGCGTTAATGCGAAGTATTAGTGAAGCTGCGCAAAAAATGGATGTTAACATTATTTTTTTCCTCAGCGTACATATGAAAAATTTCTTCCGAGAGTATTTGGGCAGCGGGACAGAGAGTTATTATGACTATCAGTACAATGTGGTATATGATTATGTTTATATGTGTGATGTTGACGGGCTGATTATATCCTATGGTTCGTTAGGGGAATTTTTGGAAAATAAAGACAAACAGGTCTTTTTTGAAAAATATCAGAATCTTCCTTTTGTGTTGACCGAAGATTACGATGATTTCCGGAAAGGAAGCTCTGTTATTTCGGATAATTATAAAGGAATGTATGAGCTGATGGAGCATTTGATAAATGCACATGGCTATAGAAAATTTTTACTGCTTGCCGGACCGAAAAACAACAGAGATTCTAAGGAACGGGAAAAAGCTTTCAAGGATGCTGTAAATAAATATAATATTGAATTTGCAGATACGATGATGCAAAGAGGAAATTATTCTGCAAATTGTACGGAGCAGGTTGCAGAATTGTTAGATGCATATCCGGATGCAGAAGCGCTGGTGTGTGCAAATGATGTTATGGCATATGCCGCTTATCAGGAATGTGAAAGAAGAGGACTTGTTGTCGGAAAAGATATCGCGATAACAGGATACGATGATGATGAAATGGCAACAATCGTATATCCGCCATTAACTACTGTTTCACAGAATGAAATGGATATGGGATATAGGAGTGTGGCAAAGATAGTAGCCATGTGCAATGGTGAGGCATCGGAGATTGAAAAGGTCAGAGCGACTGTAAAAGTAAGATCTTCATGTGGCTGTAAGGCAATTTGTGCTTGTGAATTTAGTCATGTGGATTCGATAGAAGATTTACAGACAGAAGAATATATTAAACAGATTTCTTTACAGATAGCACACAAAATTCTTTTGGAAAAAACAACTGCAGAAGAGCAGGCTGAGATATGTGAGCAAGTATATTACATTTTTAAAGAATGTACAAAAGAGTGTTTTTCTCAAAAAGAAATATCGTTAGACAAAGTGTTTAAGGTACTGGGAAGACTACTGCTGGGCGAAAACAGTACGAGAATATCCGTGATGGATGTAACGGAATGTTTGAGTGAATATGTATGTCATCTCCTGACAAAAGAGATAGATGTATGGGTTAAAAAGCGTGTAGATGAGATTGCCCGGAATATTCAGCATTTCATACAGGCAAATGTACTTCATATGGATTATATCCGGAAGGAGCAGTACGAACAGGATACAATGTTTGTGCCACAGATTTCCCGTGACATGCTTAGCAATATCGATAACGAAGCAGAGTTTTATAAAGCACCGATGCATATACTGAAAGTACTTCATGCAAAAAGTGCGTATCTTTACGTTATGGATGAGCCTAAACGCCATATGTGGGGAGAGGAATGGGAACTGCCCAAGGACTTACATTTGGTTTCTTCACTGGAAGGTGATGAGGTAAAGGCTTACGATACGGATAATTGCAAGGCGCTTTCCAGGGATAACAGATTTTCGTTTGCACGAAAGAGTGAGGATGCAAAAGCGTTAATGTGTCTGAATCTATTTGTGGGAGAAGAGCAGTTTGGTATATTAATGGTGGAAATGAAAACGTCAGAGATGCTGTTAGTGCATTTGGCGAGTATGCAGATTTCGGGGGCTTTGAGCTTTTATTTCTTATATCGGCAGCAGCTTACAATGAAAGCGGATTTGGCGAAGCTTGTAGATGAAATACAACAGAAAAATACGATTCTTGCATTTATTTCAAAGACGGATCAAATGACCGGTACTTTTAATAGAAATGGTTTCATGGAAGAGGCATTAAAGTTTGTTCGTATGATGCAGGATAAAGAAGCATTGATGTTTATGGTTGATGTGGACCGCTTAAAAGAGATAAATGATTGCTTCGGACATATGGAAGGGGACTATGCTATTCAGACATCAGCAGAGATTTTGAAAGAAGTGCTTGGCAAAGAAGCGCTGATTGCAAGAATTGGTGGTGATGAATTTGTGGCAATTCTGCCGAAAGACGAATCCGTGAAATGTGAGGATTATACGGACAAGATTAGCGAGAAATGTAAGCAGGAAAATACAATAAACGGAAAACCATATTATGTGGAAATGTCGGTTGGAGTTATAGAATTTGTATGTAGTCCACAGGAAAACTTTAACGAGCTGTTTAATATCGCGGATAAAGAATTATATAAACAAAAGCAAGGGCGTAGAGGAAGTATTAGAAAGATGTCCTAAAGAAAAATGATAAACTATGGGACAGAGCTATAGAGGATTACATTATTATGAAAAAGCGTTTAGGGATGGTGGCAGCAGTATGCTGCTTACAGCTCTTTGTGTATATTAGTGCAGCAGCAATGGAAACACAAACAATGCAGGAAGCTCCGTTATCTGAAACAGAGGCAGAAGATCAAGCAGAAGTTGTGTTGCCGGCAGGGCATGCGGCAGGCATAGCAACGCTTGGCGAGAATTCCTCTCTTCCAGATGCAGATGAAGAGGAAGAAACGGAGGATTCACTTTGTGAGCTTCCGATTGCAGAAGAAGCAGATGCGGAAGAAAGTGAATATGAAAATCTGGCAATTGCAGATGTTTCGGATTATGTAAATGTCCGTACAGAGCCGAATACGGATAGTGCTATTGTAGGTAAAATTTATGATGGTGCGGTGGCACAGGTACTGTCAAAGGCGGGGGAACATGAAGACTGGTTTCAGATTGTATCCGGAAATGTAGAAGGATATATAAAAGCAGAGTTTTTCCTGTATGGTGATGCGGCAGCGGAAGTGATTGATGATTATGTCTCACGCTATGTAGAAGTGAAGGCAGATCGTCTGAATGTACGGAAAGAGCAAAGTACAGAAGCGGACAGAATCGGTTATGTGGACCACGGTGAAAAAGTAAGGCTTTTAGAAAACTGTGGTGAATGGATTCGCATTCAGTATACAACAGATAAAGAAGGATATGTAGCAGCTGAATATGTAACCGTAATAGAAGAATTCACTTATGCAAAGACGATAGAAGAAGAACAGGAAGAAGAGGCGGCACGTCAGGCACTTTTGCAAAGACAGAACGAAACAGAAACTGCGGCACCGGAAATAATCGGAGAGATTTCATTTCCAAATACTGCGTATACGTCGAATGCAGAGCTGCGTCAGGCAATTGTTAATTATGCAATGCAGTTTGTGGGAAATCGTTACGTACATGGAGGAAGAAGCCTTGCAACAGGAACGGATTGCTCCGGTTTTACCTGTTATATTATGGCAGATTTTGGATATTCCATCAGCCGTACGCCGGGCGGACAGCTTGCAAGTGCGGGGCGCAGTATAGATTACAGCCAGATTCAACCGGGGGATATTATCTGCTATAGCTCCAATGGCGGAAGAAGCTGTACGCATGTGGCGTTTTACATAGGAAACGGACAAATTGTTCATGCAGCGAATTCCAGAAAAGGTGTTATAGTAGGTGCGGCAAATTATAGCCCAATTATCGGAATTAAAAACGTGATTGATTAATAGGATGAAATAAGAAAAGAACTTCTGCAGAAACACCTGTAGAAGTTCTTTTCTTTCCTGTTTTGCGATAAATTTTGTGTCGATGCTATGGAATGTAAGCTTGAGGAGAATGGATGTCATCCCATTTAAGCACCCAGGAACCGAATATTTCTTCACTCCATGTATTTAAATCGTCTAGTTTGAGATTGACACCACCATAGGAACGAATACCGTGATTTTCAGCAAGCTCGTCAGAATAATTTTCTAACATATATACACCGCTTGCCCGTACAGGACCGGATTTGTATTGGCACACCATAGGTAAAATGCCGGTTTTTTCTTCCGATAGTTTGACACCGTCTTTGGTCACGTGAAATGTAACCCATGCCATGCCTTCCAACATGGAAATACCATCTTTCTGGGTGGAAACAAAATTTCCAAGGGAATAGTAGCAAAGACTGCGCTTGCCGTTATTTGCCGTAACCCATTCGACAGGCTGCGGAACATGAGGGTGAGCACCAATGATAACATCAGCACCTGCTTCTGCCATTTGTCTGGCAAATTCTCGTTGATAAGAAGAAGGAGTAGTGACGTATTCGGTGCCCCAATGAGGGCATACTATAACAACATCAGCCAGTATAGTAGCGTGTGCAATATCATTTAAAACATTTTTGTTTAATGTAGTAAAATCTAATTGATTTGTCTTTTCGTTATAGCCGCAAAGGAGATTCAGATGTCCTTCAAGACTTTCGGGGAGGACTTCCATATTAGGACTATACGTATAATTCAAAATGGCAAATTTAATATCATGAATTGTTAAAATAGGAATATCACGTAAATTTTCCGTATTGGCATGAATTCCGGTTACAAGCATTTCGGGATGTTTTTCGCTCCAGTAATTTGCACAACTGATAAGTCCGTCTGTGCCTTGATCTGCTGCATGATTCGAGGCATGCAATACGACATTAAAGCCGGCATCGGCAATAGCATCGCCGACTTGTGTTGGGGAGTTAAAATAAGGGTATCCTGAAAATCCACGCTCGTTTCCGGCGAGAATTGTTTCCTGATTAATGATTTTAATGTCAGCCCTATTTAAATAATTGCTGATCCCTTTATATAAAAAGGAATAGTCAAGACTACCGTCTTTCTGTTCGCCACTACGGACAACGCCCATGTGCATCAGATTGTCACCTACTGCCAATAGGTTGATATCATATTCTTCAAAAGCCTCTTCTTCGATAACAGGAGTTTTAGCTGTCGCGTCTGTAGCTTCTGTTATGGAGAGATTCGTATTGGTGGTTTCGTTCCCTGAAACATCTGCAACTGTGGGAGGAGATGCTTCGGATACAACTGGCAAAGAAGTTGTTGACGCAGGGATAGAAGTTTGACCACATCCGATGAGCAAAAGGCTCGCAATTATAATAAATAGTATGTTTCTATTAAGTAATCGTTTTTTCATAAGAATCCTTTTGGTTGTCTAATCATGTAAATAATATGACATGAATTATAGCAAAAAGGGCAAGGGATGACAAATTTTTCCACAAAAAAGACAGCCCACCAAGTATTTCAGTGAACCGCCTTTTTTCATTTAGGAAAGTTTTGTGGCGCCTTATCCGCGTAAATCGGTTTGTGGCTCTGTAAGGAGAAAATATGCAACAATTGCGTGATTGCTGTAGCCTATCATTCTTCCGTTATATTTTTGAAGATTTACAGAGAGAAGATTGTCATCAGAAGCGGGAGGGAGGTCTTCTGCTAACTTTCTTTTTTCTTCCTGTAAGATGTCTTCAAAAGACTGGTTGTCAGATTGTTGTCTACCGGAGTGGCTTGGAAAGAATGCACCGCTGACTCCGTTAACACGCTTTGTTGTGAAATTTTTCTGAGCAAATAATAGTGCATTTCCGACTGCCACCTCCTTTGCAAGTTTTATTATCTTCTTATCAATATTATCGGCTTTTCTGAATAAAATATTAGGGTGAAACAAATAAAAAGTCAGAAAAAATATAAAATTAGTGCAAATAGTCGGAAAATATGTTAAAACTGTATTAGTAGGAGTATATGGAGAAACAATCCACATGAAAAAATAAGAAATAGGAGGAAAAATATGGACAATTTAGCAATGAATCAGTTGAGTTATGGTGTGTTTGTTTTATCGACAAAATGGGAAGGCGTGACAAATGGCTGTATTACAAATACGTGTATGCAGGTAGCAGGAAGCCCGGTAAGAGTAGCCATTTCTGTATTGAATACAAATTACACCTGTGAATTATTAAAAAAGAGTGGTGTGTTTGCACTTAGCATTTTAGACCAGAGCTGCAGCTTTGAAACGATAAAGCACTTTGGCTTTCAGTCGGGCAGAGATGTAGATAAATATAAAGATATCCAGATGCCGGAGGATGTAAACGGACTTCCTTATCTGGGATGGCAGAGCTGTGCGATGTTGAGCGGTAAAGTATTGGAACAGCATGATTTAGGTACACATACATTGTTTATCGCAGAAGTAGTAGATGCAAAAGTGTTAAGCGATAAAGCCCCGCTTACGTATAGTGATTATCATAAAAATGTAAAACCGCAGAAAAAGGAAGTGGCTCCGGAAAAAGAAGAACGGAAAATAGTTGCATGGCGCTGTAAAATTTGTAATTATGTATATGAATCACCTACACTTCCGAAGGATTATATCTGCCCATTATGCGGACATAGTGCAGAAGATTTTGAGCCGGTTTATGCATAAGGCTAATGGCAGAATGTTCCAAATAGCAGGGAAATAAGAGAAAAGGACAGAATATGCGTTACTATATTTCGGATTTGCATTTTTATCACAAAAATCTGCTAGAGAGAATGGACCATAGAGGCTTTGAAAGTCTGGATGCGATGCACGAATATATGATTGCCAAGTGGAATGGAAAAGTCCGCCCAAACGATGAAGTTGTCATTTTGGGGGATTTTTCTATTGGAAAGGGCGCGGAAACAAATGCCGTACTGGAGAGACTTCAGGGCAGAAAAATGTTAATAGAGGGCAATCATGATAAGTTTCTTGGGTGCAGACGTTTTCAAAAGGAGCAGTTTGAATGGATAGAGCCTTATAAGGAGTTAAGTGACAATAACCGCAAAGTGATTCTTTGTCATTACCCGCTATTTTGCTATAATGGTCAGTATAGACTGGATGCGGAAGGAAATCCTAAGTCCTACATGCTTTACGGGCATGTGCATAACACATACGATGAGCTTCTTGTGAATGATTTTCAGAAGCAGACAAGAAATCATAAACGACTCATACATGGGAAAGAGGAAGCGGTGAGTATTCCCTGTAATATGATAAACTGCTTTTGTATGTTTTCGGATTATGAGCCACTTACGTTGGATGAATGGATTGTGGTGGATGCAGCCAGAAGACAGAAAATGGATGAGTGTTAAAAATACAGACAAACGGAGGATAAAAAATGAAAGCACTTATGAAAGAGTTTAGAGAATTCGTTTCCAGAGGAAATGTAATGGATATGGCAGTTGGTGTTATCATCGGTGGTGCATTCACAGCAATCGTTACATCTCTTGTAAATGATATTATGATGCCGTTATTATCCCTTCTTACAGGAGGATTTGATTTTGCGGCTTTGGCAATAGCTTTGGGAGAAGGGGAAGAAGCGGCGATGCTTAATTACGGTGCGTTTATTGCTGCGATTATTAATTTCTTATTGATTGCAATCGTAATTTTCATGTTAATTAAGGCAATTAATAAGCTTTCCCGAAAGAAAGAAGAACCGGCAGCACCGACGACAAAGGAATGCCCATTTTGTAAAGAAAAAGTTGCATTGGAAGCAGTCCGTTGCCCACATTGTACATCTCAGTTAGACAATTAGAAGCATAATTTAATCTGCTTTTTCATATTCTAATACCAAAACATAACGATGTTTTGAAGGAGAATGTTGTGAAAGCAGAAACAAAAACATTAATAAAAGCGATTGCGATTCCGCTTGTGGTGGGAGGTATATCAGGTTTTCTGAGCCGAAATGGAATGGAAATATTTGATACTTTGAATAAACCGCCGCTTTCGCCACCGGGATGGCTGTTCCCTGTTGTGTGGACAATTTTGTATGTACTAATGGGAATCGCATCGTATCTGGTTTTTCAGTCAGAGGATGAAGGGAAAAGCGTGGCTCTGAAACTATATGCATTGCAGCTTGCATTTAATTTCTTTTGGTCACTTATTTTCTTTAATGGGCAATGGTATTTGCTCGCATTTTTCTGGCTGATATTTTTGTGGGGACTTATTTTGCTGACCACGATTGCATTTAAAAATATTGACATAAGAGCAGGCTGGCTGATGGTGCCGTATCTCTTGTGGGTAACGTTTGCCGGTTATTTGAAC
>SVFS01000062.1 GCA_015056725.1 Lachnospiraceae bacterium
AAGCACTTTGGAGAGCGAGAAATATTGCAAGTCCGCTAAATGCAAAGCGTTTGAACAGGAAAACGCCTTGTGCATTAAAGGCAGATAAATGCTATGACTGCAATAGCCCCGAAAGAATTTGCAGAGGCTTGGCGGTGCTTTGGGAAAGACCGATGTCTACAGATGTGGAAGTGATTCTGGTAGAAGAAAATTTAGGATATTAATTAAAATAAAGAAACTAAAAAAGAATAGATTTAGGAGGAAGTTTTCATGATGAAAGACATTTGTGTATTTTTTGGAACAGGATATGAAGAGATAGAAGCACTTACAGTAGTAGATATTTTAAGAAGAGCAGGGATACCGACGAAAATGGTTTCCATTACAGGAGAAGATATGGTAACAGGCTCTCATAATATTTCTGTGAAAATGGATGCAAAGTTTGAAGAGATTGATTTTGAACAGGTAGAAATGATTGTACTTCCGGGAGGAATGCCGGGAACGAAAAATTTAGAAGCACATGAAGGTCTTATGGCAAAGCTTGATGAGTTCTATGCAGCAGGAAAGCCAATTAGTGCGATTTGTGCGGCTCCGAGTATCTTCGGACATAGGGATATGCTTCAGGGCAAAAAGGCTTGCTGCTATCCGTCCTTTGAAGAGGATTTGAAAGGTGCAGAAGTTGTATTTGATTCCTGCGTAGTAACAGACAATGTTACCACAGCCCGTGGCATGGGCGCAGCCATTGATTTTGCACTTGCAATTCTTGCAAGATATCAGGGAAAAGAAGCAGCTAAAGAAATGGCAGACAAGATTATTTATTAAAAGACAGAATAAAATCCACATATGAAAATGTGAGATTTTGCAAAATACATAATTCGAGGATTTTTATGAAAAAATATATTGGAGACAAAGCATTTTACAAGTCGGTGCTACTTATTGCGATGCCTATTATGATTCAAAACGGCATCACAAACTTTGTAGGAATGCTTGATAATATTATGATTGGTCAGGTCGGTACTGTGCAGATGACAGGCGTGGCAGTTGCCAATCAGTTGATGTTTGTGTTTAATTTGTGTATTTTCGGTGCAATCTCAGGTGCCGGGATTTTCACAGCACAGTATTATGGGACAAAGGATACGGAGGGTGTACGATACACCCTTCGTTTTAAGGTATATATCTGTATCTTTTTGGCAGTTATGGGAATACTGCTGTTTTGGTTTTTTGGAGATCAATTGATACAGCTATATTTGAATGGAGAAGGTTCGGCAGAAGATGCGGCACTTTCTTTAAAATATGGTCGCCATTACATGAATATCATGCTCGTGGGACTATTACCGTTTGCACTTTCCCAGGCATATGCAGGAACGCTCAGGGAAACAGATGAAACCGTACTTCCGATGAAAGCCGGAATTATAGCAGTATTTGTAAATTTGGTTCTGAACTATATTTTGATTTTCGGACATTTTGGTGCACCTAAGATGGGTGTGGCAGGTGCTGCGGTTGCTACTGTTATTTCGCGTTTTGCGGAGCTGCTTGTTATCTATGTAGGTGCACATAAGCGAATCGAGCGATTCCCGTATTTAAAAGGCTTATGGAAATCTTTTTATATTCCGGGCAATCTGTTTTGGAAAATCGGAAATATCGCACTGTTACTGATGCTGAATGAAACACTCTGGGCAGGCGGTGTGGCAATGCAAAGTCAATGTTACTCCTTGCGTGGACTGAACGTAGTGGCAGCAATTAATATCCAGTCAACATTATGGAATGTGTTTTCTGTATCGCTTCAGGCGATGGGAAATGCTATCGGTATTATGGTAGGACAGATTTTAGGAAAAGGCGAAGTGGAGCATGCCAAGGATACGGACCGCAAGCTACTTGCATTTACGGTAGTGACAAGTTTGGGATTTGCGCTACTTCTTGGAATTGCGTCAAGACTGTTCCCACAGATGTATAATACAACGGAAGATGTTAGAAATCTGGCGGCAGCACTTATTATGATTAATGCTATATTGATGCCGATGGAAGCATATTTATGCGGAGCTTATTTTACGATGCGTGCAGGAGGAAAAACGCTCGTTACATTTTTCTTTGACGCAGGCTTTATGTGGGTAGTTACGATTCCGCTTGCGTATGTGCTCAGCAGATATACGACGATGCCAATCATAACTTTATTTTTCTGTTGTCAGGGTGCAAATGCAGTAAAAGCTGTTATCGGATTTTTCATGTTGAAAAAGGGCATGTGGATTCAGACACTGGTAGGGAAACCGCAACTACAGGAGTAAGGATAAAACAGACGCATTTTAAAATTGAAAACGTAACTAGAATTTACCAACATATTTTCAAAAGCATAGTAGATACTATAACCAAGATAAGTTTTGAAGAAAACATGCTTTTCTGAAATGCTTATCTGCAACTTGAGGAGAAAAGTATGTTTTCTTAATAGAAATGAGAAACAGAAATTCGACTCTGAAAATATGAAAATATGGAGGGATTAGAAATGGCAAGTAGCAAATCTTCTAACAACATGGCTGTACCAGAAGCAAAAGCAGCTATGGATCGTTTCAAAACTGAAGTAGCATCTGAAATGGGTATCAACTTAAAAGAGGGTTACAACGGTGACTTAACATCTCGTGAAGCCGGTTCTATTGGTGGCGAAATGGTTAAGAGAATGGTGAAAAACTACGAAGAAAACTTAAAATAATAAGACAGGAGGGGGCAACATGGGTTGCCCCTTTTTCTGTAGAAAAGTAAGCCGGTTATTGTAATTTTGACGGGCGGAAAAACACAATTTTTTTACATAAAAAAAGTGCTAGTAATTGGAAAAGATATATGCTATAATTTCAAAATGACTGTAATTATGCGGTTTTCTGCCCATAAGAAGCAGGAAGTCGTATAACAAAAATACAAAAGAAGCGCAAAAAGCGCAGAAGCAGCGGCAAAACCGCAGTAGCAAGGAGGAAATGACAAAAATGAGTTTACAGGTGGAAAAATTAGAAAAGAGCATGGCGAAACTTACAATTGAAGTTTCTGCAGAAGAATTTGAAAAAGCATGTGAAAAAGCTTACCAGAAACAGAAAAATAAAATTCAGCTTCCTGGTTTCAGAAAAGGTAAAGCACCTCGTAAAATGATTGAAAATATGTACGGAAAAGAAGTATTCTATGAAGATGCTGCTAACGAAATTATTCCGGAAGCATACGAAAAAGCGTATGAAGAATGTGAAGAAGAAATCACATCCACACCGGAAATCGATGTAATCCAGATTGAAGCAGGCAAACCTTTTATTTTTACAGCACTTGTTGCTTTAAAACCGGAAGTAAAGCTTGGCAAATACAAAGGTGTTACTGTAGATGAAATCGATGTAACTGTTGCAGATGAAGAAGTAGCAGCAGAACTTGAAAAAGAAAGAAAGAACAATGCAAGAACAGTAGCTGTAGAAGACAGAGCAGTTAAGATGGGCGACATCACAACAATCGACTTTGAAGGTTTCTGTGACGGTGTAGCATTTGAAGGCGGTAAAGGCGAAAACTATCCTCTTACAATCGGTTCCGGTCAGTTTATTCCGGGCTTCGAAGATCAGTTAGTAGGTGCTGAATTAAATAAAGAAGTAGATGTTAACGTTACTTTCCCGGAAGATTATCAGGCTGAAAATCTTGCAGGTAAACCGGCTGTATTCAAATGTACTGTAAAAGAAATCAAAGAAGAAATTCTTCCTGAATTGGATGATGAATTTGCAGCAGAAGTATCTGAATTTGATACATTAGATGAATACAAAGCTGACGTTAAGAAAAACTTAGAAGAAAAGAAAGCAAAAGACGCTAAAAATGCTAAAGCTGATGCAGCAGTTGCAGCAGTAGTTGATGATGCAGAAATCGAAATTCCTGAACCAATGCTTGCTACAGAGCAGAGACAGATGGTAGACCAGTTTGCACAGAGAATTGCATCCCAGGGTATGAGCATGGATATGTATATGCAGTACACAGGTATGACAAAAGAACTCTTACTGGAACAGGTTAAACCACAGGCAGAAGAAAGAATTAAATCCAGACTTTGCTTAGAAGCAGTTGCAAAAGCTGAAAATCTTGAAGTTACAGAAGAAGATTTCGTAAAAGAATGCGAAACAATGGCTGAAGTATATCAGATGGAAGCTGACAAAGTAAAAGAAATGCTTGGCGAAGAAGGCAAGAAGAGCGTTATGAAAGACCTTGTTATCCAGAAAGCAATGGATTTCGTAGCAGATAATGCAAAAGCTAAGAAAGCTACAAAGAAAGCTGCTAAGAAAGCAGAAGATGGTGAAGCAGCAGAAGAAAAGAAACCTGCAAAGAAAGCTCCTGCTAAAAAAGCAAAAGCAGAAGATGGTGAAGCAGCAGAAGAAAAGAAAGCAACAAAAAAAGCACCAGCTAAAAAAACAACAAAAAAAGCTGATGCAGAATAATTACTGAATATAATATACAACAAGCAATGCTATAAAATTTTGAGTATACGGCTCTATGGTTTTATAGCATTGGTTTTATCAGGGGAAATCTAAAAAAAGCATAAATAATTATGAAAGGACAGGAAGGCTATGAGTAAAAATTATTTAACACCATATGTCATTGAACAGACTAGCCAGGGAGAAAGATCTTATGATATTTATTCCAGACTGTTATCTGAAAGAATTGTTTTCATGGTAGGAGAAGTGGATGATGCAATGGCTGCATCTGTTACAGCACAGCTTTTATATCTTGAAGCGATGGATCCGGAAAAGGATATCCATTTATATATTAACAGTCCGGGAGGTTCTGTTTCCGCAGGTCTTGCTATGTACGACACAATGCAGTACATCAAATGTGATGTATCAACTGTATGCATCGGTCTTGCAGCAAGCATGGGTTCCTTCATCTTATCCGGTGGTGCAAAAGGAAAACGTTATGCACTTCCAAACGCAGAAGTGATGATCCATCAGGTACTCGGTGGTGCACAGGGACAGGCGACAGATGTTGAAATTACAACAAGACATTTGTTAAAAACAAAAGAAAAATTAAACAGAATGTTAGCGGAAAATACAGGCAAGGATTACGAAACAATGTGTGCAGCAACAGAAAGAGATAACTGGATGTCTGCAATGGAAGCAAAAGACTTCGGTATCATTGATCATGTGATGACAAATCATTCTGAAATGGAAGAAAGATAATAGGAGCTGAAAATGGCAGGAAAAAATGGCGACATCAGATGCTCGTTTTGCGGAAAGACACAGGATCAGGTCAGAAAACTGATTGCCGGTCCTGACAAGATTTATATATGCGACGAGTGTGTTGATATTTGTGCAGACATTATAGATGAAGAAGTCATAGACGAAAAGCCTGAAGAATCGCCGGAAATTAATTTATTAAAGCCGGTGGAAATCAAGGAATTTTTGGATGATTATGTAATCGGACAGGAAGAAGCGAAAAAAGTACTTTCCGTATCGGTATATAATCATTACAAACGTGTTATGGCGGAAAAGAAAGAAGATGATGTAGAACTCCAGAAGAGTAATATTATTATCATCGGACCAACCGGCTCCGGTAAAACGTATCTGGCACAGTCACTTGCTAAGATTATTAATGTACCATTTGCAATTGCTGATGCTACGACATTGACAGAAGCAGGATACGTGGGTGAAGACGTTGAAAATATCTTATTAAAGCTGATTCAGGCAGCAGATTATGATGTAGAACGTGCACAGTACGGTATCGTCTATATTGATGAAATCGATAAGATTACGAAAAAAGGCGAAAATGTGTCTATTACGAGAGACGTGTCAGGCGAAGGCGTACAGCAGGCACTTCTTAAAATTATTGAAGGTACTGTGGCAAATGTTCCGCCGCAGGGCGGAAGAAAGCATCCGCATCAGGAACTGATTCCGATAGATACAACAAATATTTTATTTATCTGTGGTGGTGCTTTTGATGGTCTTGACAAGATTATTGAAACAAGACTTGATAGAAAGTCCATTGGTTTTGGAAAAGAGTTTACGGATAAAAAAGCGCATGATATGGGAACTATTTTGAAAGAAGTAGCTCCTCAGGACCTTGTGAAATTTGGTCTGATTCCGGAATTTATCGGACGTATGCCGATTAATGTATCGTTAGAAGGACTTGATAAGGAAGCTCTTGTACGCATTTTAAAAGAGCCAAAGAATGCTCTTGTTAAACAGTATCAGAGACTGTTTGAAATGGATCATGTCAATCTGGCATTTGAGGATGATGCAATCAATAAGATTGCAGAGCTTGCAATGGAAAGAAAGACAGGTGCCAGAGGTCTTAGGTCCATTATGGAAAAAGTTATGATGGATGTTATGTATGAAATTCCATCTGATGAAACGATTGCAAAATGTGTGATTACAAAAGCAGCAGTAGACGGCGAAGAAGGTCCGAAAGTAATTCATTATGACGAATTAAAACGGAAATGAGAAAGATATGATTATCAAAAACGTAGAATTAGAGACGGTTTGTGGTGTGACAAGTACGTTTCCTGAAAATGATAAAATGGAAGTTGCGTTTGCGGGGAAGAGTAATGTTGGAAAATCTTCGCTCATCAATGCAATCATGAACCGTAAGTCTTTGGCACGAACAAGTTCGCAGCCGGGTAAGACACAGACAATTAATTATTATAATGTAAACGATACTTTCTATCTGGTGGATTTGCCGGGATACGGATATGCAAATGCCAATGTATCAGTAAAGGCAAAATGGGGAAAGATGATAGAGAGATATCTGCATACATCCAAGATGTTATATGCGGTATTTCTCCTAATTGATATCAGACATGAGCCTTCAGCAAATGATAAGCAGATGTATCGGTGGATGACAGAACAGGGATATTTCCCGATTATTATTGCGACCAAGGTTGATAAACTGAAGAGAAGCCAGATTGCAAAGCACGTAAAAATGATAAAAGAAGGATTGGAGATGCCGAAAGAGGCACTCGTGATTCCTTTTTCTTCAACCTCCAAACAAGGACGCGAGGAAATATATGCACTATTAGATGACATGATTGAATCGTTCTATGGAGATGAAGAGGATGAAACTATCTAATGCATATATAAAATCAGCAACAAATTTAGCCCTAGCCATACTAGGGCTTTTTATCTTTGTAATAATAGTTCCAAAGCTATTATCGTTTTTCATGCCGTTTGTTGTGGCAGCGGTCATTGCGGCAATTGCCAGCCCTGCAGTCAGGCTTCTGGAAAGAAAATTGAAGATTAAGTGGAAAATCGGAACAGCATGTGTTGTGGTTTTTGTAATTACAGTAATTCTTTTGGCAGGATATGCATTGGGAAGCTTCCTGGCAAGTCAGATAAGCGGATTGATAGAGGACCTTCCGGAAATGTGGATATCGTTACAGGAAGAGCTTAATCTGATTGGTCAAAAATACGAAAAGGTAATACGAGGTCTGCCGAAGGACATTCAAATTATGTTAGAAGGTCTATCGGAACAGACAACAGGACTTGCAGCAGAGGCTTTCTCGGAGAACAGCCTGCCTTCCATGGAGAGAATGGGAAATATTGTAGAAAAATTGCCGGATGCGTTTGTTTCTATTGTTATGGGACTGCTGGCATCCTATTTTTTTACGGCAGAAAAGGAAAGCTTGTATAATTTTTATGAGGACTATATACCGGCGGGAGTACAAAAATACTGTCATATGATAAAAGAAAGTATGACGGGTGCGGTAGGTGGATATTTTAAAGCACAGTTTAAAATAGAAGGATGGATTTATCTGATTGTTGTAGCAGGACTATGGCTTATAGGAATAAGGTATGCACTTCTTTTAGGAATAGCAATTGCGATTGTAGATTTACTGCCTATTTTTGGTGCAGGTACGGTGCTGCTTCCATGGGCATTTTTTTCATTACTTGGAAATGATTATCGCAAAGCGATAGGATTGCTTGCAATATGGATTGTGACGCTTATTTTACGACAGGTAATTCAGCCTAAGATTGTAGGAGACAGCATAGGGATTTCTTCTATACCTACATTGTTTCTTTTTTATATTGGCTATAAAGTTGCCGGTGTTATGGGGATGATTTTGGCAGTACCAATAGGAATTATTGTCATAAATTTGTATCAGGCAGGAGTTTTTGATACAATTACTAACAGCTTCCGTATATTGTGTGCAGGCTTTAATCGCTTCAGACATCTGACAAAAGAAGATATACAGCTTGCATATTCGGAGGATGTTACGAAAAAAGGGAAATATGTAAAATAGATATGAGTAAAAAATGGAGATAATTTATGAACATAAAATTTACCATATCCTATGATGGAAGCCGCTATCAGGGATGGCAGAGATTAAAAGACAGTGATAAGACGATTCAGGGTAAAATAGAAGCTGTACTGGAAAAATTGCTGGGGCAGTGTATAGAAATTGACGGTTCGGGAAGGACTGATGCAGGAGTACATGCATTGGGACAAGTAGCAAACTTTCATATAGAAGAAGACTTGCTTATAAAAGGTTTGGAGAGCGCAGATGTTTCGTGCTTTGAAGGATTGGAGGAGAAAGAAAAGGCTGATACTTGTCGAAGATTAAGATGCTATATGAATCACTATCTTCCTGAGGATATCAGAATCTTAAAAGTGGAAACCGTATCGGATAGATTCCACAGCAGGTTACATGCTACGGCCAAATGGTATCGTTACAGAATCGGAATCGGTGACGTGCACGATGTTTTTTCCAGAAAATATGTATATCACATATCTGAAAAGCCGGATTTAGAGAAGATGAAGCTTGCGGCAGAGTATTTAAAGGGTACGCATGATTTTTTGCCGTTTTCAGCACTTAAAAAAACGAAAAAGTCTACTGTGCGGACAATTACGGATATCACGATTACACAGTCAGAAAAGGAAATGTACATCGATTATAAAGGCGATGGCTTCTTATATCATATGGTACGGATTATGACGGGAACGTTGTTAGAAATTGGTCTGGGAAAACGTGAAGTAGAAGATATTGACAGAATTTTTGAAAAAGGACTTCGGGAGCACGCAGGTTATTTAGTACCGGCGAAGGGATTGTGCCTAATGGAGGTTTCTTATAGAAGTAAGAATTAGTTGTGATGACTAATTTTTAGTAAAAATGAAAAATAATTCATAAATAAAGTGACAAAATGCATTTCGTGTGTTAGACTATTAAAGGTGGTTTTCAAAACTACATAAAATTGAGTGAAAGTATACTTAGAATCAAGATAGAAAGTTACGGGAGGCATTTATGGCATTAAGAATTATTACAGATTCAACAGCGGATATCAGTCAGGCAGAAGCAAAGGAACTTGGGCTTACGGTAGTTCCGTTAAACGTATTAGCAAACGGAAAGACTTATGAAGATGGAGTGACACTTTCCACAGAGGAGTTTTATCAGATATTAGAAACATCTGAAGCATTACCAAGTACATCACAGCCATCACCGGAAGCGTTTTTAAAATACTTTAAAGAAATAAAAGAAGCAGGTGATGAAGCGGTTGTTATTCTGATTGGAACATGTATCAGCGGTACAGTACAGAGTGCAAATCTTGCCAAAAATATGGTTGAATACGATAAGATTTATATCATTGATAGTGATACAGCAGCTTGTGGCTTAAATCTTCTTGTAAGAGAAGCACTGAAACTTGCAAATAAAGGAATGGATGGAGAAGCAGTAGCAAAGGAAATTACTGCATTAAAGGAAAGAGTACGACTTGTTGTATTACTGGATACACTTGACTATTTGATTAAAGGTGGACGTATTTCTAAAACAGCAGGAGCAGTAGGGTCGTTAATTAAATTAAAACCGGTAATTACTCTGACAAAAGACGGTATCAGCATGCTGGATAAGGCAAGAGGTACAAAGGGCGGCTTTAAGAGCTTGAAAAACAATATCAATGATCAAAAATGGGACGTGTCCTATCCGGTCTATTTTGGCTATGCAAAAGATGAGCAGTTAACAAAGGATTTCTTTGAAATGGCAAAAACAGAATGGGAAATTTCAGAAAGCTGGTTCGGACCGACAGGTTGTGTAATCGGAACACATACAGGTCCGGGGGCAGTAATTATTGCTTATGTAAAAGAAGTATAATTAAGAAAAGAAGAATAATTGGAACCTCTTAGATGGCATGAATCTAAGAGGTTTTTTTATGAGAATTTTTATAATTATAAAAAAATAAGAAAAATTAGCACTCACTGATTGACAGTGCTAACAATTCGGATTATTGTAAACATGTAAGATAAATTTATCAAGTCGTGAAATACTATTAGTGAAAGGGGACAATGCTATGAACATTTCGAAATTTACACAAAAATCCATTCAGGCAGTACAGGACTGTGAAAAACTGGCATATGAATACGGCAATCAGGAAATAGAGCAGGAGCATCTTCTCTATGCACTTTTAACAGGCGAAGACAGCCTGATATTAAAACTGATTGAAAAGATGGAAATCCAAAAAGAGTACTTTGTTGGAAGAGTTGAGAGTGCTTTAAATAAGCGTGTAAAGGTACAGGGCGGACAGGTATATGTCGGACAGATGCTTAATAAAGTGCTTCTTGCATCCGAAGATGAAGCAAAGCAGATGGGCGATGAATATGTATCGGTAGAGCATCTTTTCCTTGCGATGCTGAAAGATCCAAATAAAGAGATAAAAGAGATTTTCCGAGAGTTTGGAATTACAAGAGACCGTTTCTTACAGGCATTATCTACGGTAAGAGGTAATCAAAAAGTAACAAGTGATAATCCGGAAGCAACCTATGATTCTTTGGAAAAATACGGACAGGACCTGGTTGAGAAGGCCCGCAATCAGAAGCTGGATCCGGTTATCGGCAGAGATAACGAAATCCGTAATATTATCAGAATCCTTTCCAGAAAAACGAAAAATAATCCGGTTCTTATTGGTGAACCCGGTGTGGGAAAGACGGCAGCAGTAGAAGGACTGGCACAGCGTATTGTACGCGGAGATGTACCACAGGGTCTGCAGGATAAAAAGATTTTTGCGCTGGATATGGGAGCTCTTGTTGCAGGTGCGAAATATCGCGGTGAGTTTGAAGAACGTTTAAAAGCAGTACTTGAAGAAGTAAAGAAATCAGAAGGACAGATTATCCTGTTTATTGATGAGCTTCATACGATTGTAGGAGCTGGTAAGACAGATGGGGCATTAGATGCCGGAAATATGTTAAAACCGATGTTAGCACGTGGTGAGCTGCATTGTATCGGTGCTACAACACTTGATGAATACAGACAGTATATTGAGAAGGATGCGGCACTGGAAAGACGTTTCCAGCCGGTTTTAGTAGACGAGCCGACTGTGGAAGATACTATTTCCATTTTGCGAGGATTAAAAGAACGCTATGAAGTATATCATGGCGTGAAAATCATGGATAATGCATTGGTTAGTGCGGCGGTATTATCAAATCGTTATATTTCAGACAGATTTTTACCGGATAAAGCAATTGATTTAGTGGATGAGGCGTGTGCATTAATCAAAACAGAGATGGACAGTATGCCGGCAGAGCTGGATGAACTGAACCGTCGAGTAATGCAGATGGAAATTGAAGAAGTTGCGTTGAAAAAAGAGAATGACCGATTGAGTCAAGATAGACTTGCGACTCTTCAGAGAGAACTGGCAGAACTTCGGGATGAATTAAACAGCCGCAAGGCGCAGTGGGACAATGAAAAAGCTTCCGTAGATAAACTATCCAAGCTTCGTGAGGAGATTGAGCAGTTACATGGAGAAATGGAAATTGCTAAGAGAAACGGGGATTATGAAAAAGCCGGAGAATTGCAGTATTCCAAGCTTCCGGCGTTAGTAAAACAGTTGGAAATCGAAGAAGAAAAGATTAAAGAAAAAGATTTGTCTCTTGTACATGAGAAAGTAACCGAAGAAGAAATTGCTAAAATTATTTCAAGATGGACGGGAATTCCGGTTGCAAAGCTGACAGAAAGTGAGAAGAGCAAGACACTTCATTTGGATGAGGAACTCCATAAAAGGATTATTGGACAGGATGAGGCGGTAACGAAAGTGACAGAAGCAATCATCCGATCCAAAGCAGGAATTAAAGATCCCGGAAAACCAATCGGTTCCTTCCTGTTTCTCGGTCCTACGGGTGTAGGAAAAACAGAACTTGCAAAATCCCTTGCGGAATGTCTGTTTGATGATGAAAACAATATTGTAAGAATTGATATGAGTGAATATATGGAGAAATACTCTGTTTCCAGATTGATTGGAGCGCCTCCGGGATATGTAGGATATGAAGAAGGCGGTCAGTTGACTGAGGCAGTCAGAAGAAAACCATATTCTGTTGTACTGTTCGATGAAATTGAAAAAGCCCATCCTGATGTATTTAATGTATTACTTCAGGTATTGGATGATGGACGGATTACAGATTCCCAGGGACGTACTGTTGACTTCAAAAATACAATTTTGATTATGACAAGTAATATCGGTGCGGATTTATTGCTTGATGGAATTGATGAAGACGGCAATATACAAAAGGAAACAGAGAGCCTGGTAATGGAACGCTTACGTGCACATTTCAGACCGGAATTTTTAAACAGACTGGATGAAACCATTTTATTTACACCATTGTCCAAAGCCCATATCGGCGGCATCATTCATTTGATTATGAAAGACATTAATAAACGCCTTGCGGACAAAGAATTGCAGGTGGAAGTATCAAAAGATGCAGAGAAATTTATTGTAGACAATGCATATGAACCGACATACGGAGCAAGACCGATGAAACGATATGTGCAAAAACATGTTGAAACCCTTGCCGCAAAACTGATATTATCAGGAGAGGTACGTGAAGGAGATTGTATTTTCATTGACGTACGGGACGGAGAATTGTATGCTGAAAGGAGATCATTATGATACCATCTGATCCGGTAATGCTGCTTAGTTTTATCAATTTGAAATTGCGTGATTACTATGGAAGTTTAGATATTCTTTGTGAGGATATGGACCTTTCAAAAAGTGAGATAGAAGAAAAGCTGGCGGCGATTGATTACCACTATAATAGGGAACGCAATCAGTTCGTATGAGGTGACTATGGATTTATTTGAATACATGAGAAAAAACACCATGGAAAAAGAATCTCCGCTTGCGGCAAGATTAAGACCAAGAACATTGGATGAAGTGGTGGGCCAACAGCATATTATTGGGAAAGATACACTGCTTTATCGTGCTATAAAGGCAGATAAAATCAGCTCCATTATTTTCTATGGACCTCCGGGAACGGGAAAAACAACCCTTGCCAAAGTCATTGCAGGAACGACTTCTTCGGAATTTACCCAGATTAATGCCACCGTGGCAGGTAAAAAGGACATGGAAGAGGTGGTTGCTAAGGCCAAAGATTTACTCGGAATGTACGGGAAAAAGACCATATTGTTTATCGATGAAATTCATCGGTTTAATAAAGGGCAGCAGGATTATCTGCTTCCGTTTGTAGAAGACGGAACAATTATACTGATTGGAGCAACTACCGAAAATCCCTATTTTGAAGTAAACAGTGCTTTGATTTCCAGATCTATTGTATTTGAATTAAAGCCCCTTGAAATAGAAGATATTAAAAAACTCATCAAACGCGCGGTGGAAGATACAGAGCGTGGAATGGGGGCATATTCAGCAGTAATAGAAGATGATGCACTGGAGTTTTTGGCAGATTTGTCAGGCGGAGATGCAAGACATGCGTTGAATGCGGTAGAGCTTGGTGTACTGACGACGCAAAGAAGTGAGGATGGAATGATCCATCTGACTTTGGATGTTGCAAAAGAGTGTATTCAGAAAAGAAGCATGCGCTATGATAAAAACGGGGATAATCATTATGATGTTATTTCTGCATTTATTAAGAGTATGAGAGGTTCAGACCCTGATGCGGCAGTTTACTATCTGGCACGCATGTTAGAATCAGGGGAATCCATTACCTTTATTTCGAGACGTATTATGATTTGTGCGGCAGAGGATGTGGGACTCGCAGACCCGAATGCATTAACGGTTGCAGTCAGTGCGGCGCAGGCAGTAGAACGTGTGGGCATGCCGGAGGCACAGATTATTTTGTCAGAAGCAGTCTACTATGTGGCAACTGCACCGAAGAGTAAT
>SVFS01000063.1:0-1246 GCA_015056725.1 Lachnospiraceae bacterium
GATTCAGATGTATTACTTGTAGTAGGTATTGGCGGTTCTTATTTAGGAGCACGTGCTGCCATCGAATTTTTACGTCACAGTTTTTATAATGTAGTGGACAAATCTGTTAGAAAAACTCCGGAAATTTATTTCTGCGGTAACTCTATCAGCTCCACATATTTAAAGGATTTAATGGATGTAATCGGGGACAGAGACTTCTCTATTAATATGATTTCCAAGTCCGGTACAACAACAGAACCGGCTATCGCTTTCCGCGTATTTAAGGAAATCTGCGAAAAGAAATACGGTAAAGAAGAAGCAGCAAAGAGAATCTATGCAACAACAGATAAAGCAAGAGGTTCTTTAAAGAAATTAGCAACAGAAGAAGGTTATGAAACTTTTGTAGTTCCTGATGATGTAGGAGGACGCTTCTCTGTACTTACAGCAGTAGGTCTTCTTCCAATCGCAGTATCCGGTGCAGATATCGACAAGCTCATGGAAGGTGCAGCAAGCGGACGTAAAGCAGCACTTGAAAATGCATTTGAAGATAACGATGCATTAAAATATGCAGCAATCCGTAATATTTTACTTCGTAAAGGCAAAACAATCGAAGTTCTTGCAAACTATGAACCAAGCATTCATTTTGTATCTGAATGGTGGAAACAGCTTTACGGCGAATCCGAAGGAAAAGATCAGAAGGGTATTTTCCCTGCAAGTGTTGATTTAACAACAGATCTTCACTCTATGGGTCAGTTCATTCAGGATGGTGCTCGTATTCTTTTTGAAACAGTTATCAATCTTGAACAGAGCAGAGAAACAATTATTATTGGTGAAGAACCGGTTGACTTAGATGGACTTAACTATTTAGCAGGTCAGACAGTAGATTTCGTTAATAAATCTGCAATGAATGGAACAATTCTTGCTCATACAGATGGACAGGTTCCAAACCTTATGATTAACATTCCTGAGGCAAATGAATTCTACTTAGGTCAGTTATTCTACTTCTTTGAATTCGCATGTGGTGTGTCGGGCTACCTTTTAGGAGTAAATCCATTTAACCAGCCGGGTGTAGAAAGCTACAAGAAGAACATGTTTGCACTTCTTGGCAAACCAGGCTTTGAAGCACAGCGTGAAGAACTCTTAAAGAGATTATAATAAAATAATCATATTTATTGGGCACTCGATTTTTCGAGTGTCCTTTTTTATATCTTATAAATGATAATGAAAAGCAGACAGTTTCTATATCTATCGTACACTGGGATAAAAG
>SVFS01000063.1:1346-13784 GCA_015056725.1 Lachnospiraceae bacterium
ATTATTTTATTTTGCGCTTACTTTTTCAAAAGTATCAACAAGCTCTTTAGCCGGAGCTGCAGTAGCTAAGCTTACAATGACATTTACGATACATGCAAAGAAGAATGCTGGAAGTAATTCATAAATAGCGAATGCACCGCCAAGTTTTGCAATACCGAATTTCCAAATAAATACCATTGCACCACCGGCAATCATACCAGCTAAAGCACCCTGCTTGTTTGAACGTTTCCAGAACAGAGCACAAAGCATAACAGGACCAAATGTAGCACCAAAGCCTGCCCAGGCAAAGGATACGATTTTGAATACGGAGCTGTTAGGATCTCTTGCAAGGAAGATCGCAATGATAGAAATTGCAATTACAGTAATTCTTGCAATAATAAGAGCTGTTTTTTCTTTCAATTTAATTCCGAAGAAATCCTGTACGATATTCTGAGAAATACCGGAAGCAGCAGTTAAAAGCTGTGAGTCAGCAGTTGACATAGTAGCAGCAAGAATACCTGCCATAATCACACCGGCAATAAGTGCTGGGAACACACCGTTTGTACTGAGAAGTCTTGCGATTTCAATGATAATTGTTTCAGAATCTTCTAATACAGGTAATGTGCCTGCCTGGCTCATTCCGTAACCAACAATACCGATTAAAATAGCAACAGCCATAGAGATTACTACCCAGATAGTAGCAACACGTCTGGATAAGGATAATTTCTTTTCATCTTCAATTGCCATGAAACGAAGGAGAATGTGAGGCATACCGAAGTAACCAAGCCCCCATGCCATAGCAGAACACATGGAAAGTATGCTGAAAGATTTAGCGGCTCCGTCTGAATAAGTCTGTGCAAGGCTTAAATAACCAGGAAGAGCAGCAGCGTTAGCAGATACTGCTTCAATGCCACCGGCCTGTACCGTACCAAAGATGATAACTACGAATAAAGCGATTGTCATAACAATACTCTGAATCAGGTCTGTTGTGCTGGCAGCAAGGAATCCACCGAATGCACAGTAAGTAACAATGATGATAGCGGAAGCAATCATTGCTACCATATAATCCATACCAAATAATGTCATAAATAATTTACCACAAGCGGAGAAACCGGATGCTGTGTATGGAATAAAGAAGATAATGATAATGATAGCAGCAACTGCTGTTAAGATGTTTTTATTATCACCATATCTTTTTGAGAAGAAATCAGGAAGTGTGATAGCACCAAGCTCCTGAGAGTAACGTCTGATTTTCTTGGAAACGATAAGCCAGTTTATATATGTACCTACAGCAAGACCGATAGCTGTCCAGCCGGCATCAGCGACACCGCTAAGATAAGCTACGCCCGGAAGACCCATTAAAAGCCAGCTACTCATGTCGGATGCTTCTGCACTCATGGCAGTAACAATCGGACCGAGCTTACGACCACCTAAATAGAAGTCATCGGTTGAGTTATTTTTCTTTGAAAAACTAATACCGATAATAATCATCAGTGCAAGATATGCAACGATGGCTAAAATAATACAACTTTGAGTTAACATATATTTCCCTCCTCAATATTTTGAATTTTATGTAGTGTAACACAGTAAAATGTGAACTGAAATATAAACTATAGTATAGAATGAAGTCTGAACAAAATTCAATAGTTAATTTGACAAATAAAAAAGAAATGTTGAATTTATCAACATTTCTCTATGTACACATATTATAATTCAAATAGACTAAAGTATAAAACGCAATAAAATCATGCCCGAAATTGTGCTAAAAACAGAGGCAGCATTTTGTCGGAGTACTGGTATAAAGAATATTCTCCATTACATAAACACCAATCGTAAAGGAGTGCTCGTTCAAATAAAGCGTAAGCTTTCATGATTTCATTGACAGAAAGATCATCTCGAAGTTGGTGCTTCTGCTGACCTTCAACGATATATTGTCTCAGAAGTCGAAAGTAGGTTCGGTTGTGATCTAAAAGATGTTTTTCTCCGGTAGTTGTGAGTTGTGTGGAGAAAAGACGTGCCAATAAGTCAAGGCTTATTTTATTTTCAATCATAAGAAACAATTCATGGTTTAAATACAGAAGCTTGTCAAAATTATTCATGTCAGGATCGATGGTAAGCTTTAGCTCTTCATATTTTTTATCAAACAAGTAGGATAAGGAAGAAAGAAGTGCATCTTTTCCTTCAAAATAATGATAGAAGGAGCCTTTTGAAGTTTCGGAACGTTCTACGATTTCATCAATGGTTGTATTTTCATATCCTTGTTCGTAAAACAATTCCCAAGCAGCGTCTACGATTCGCCCTTTTGTGTTTCTAGCGTCTTTTCTTGCCATGTGATGTCTCCTTGTGCTATTAAACATAAGAGTGTTATAATATATCCGTGTAACTTACTTATACCATAAGGGATTTTGACTTAAAAAACAAGATACGTGATGGTCATGCGGGGGTGTTTTAGGGAGGTTATATGGAAAAACGTCGTAAAGAATATGCGGAATTTCGTTTTTATGAAAAGCCACCGAAGGAGCCGGTTTTGGCACTGATGGGAGAAAACTGGATTCGCTATTACGGAGAAGGTATAGATTATCTTCATTTTCATAATTTGATGGAAATAGGATATTGCGTATGGGGCAAAGGTCAGGTTGTAATGAATAAACAAATTTATGATTACAGCGATGGCACGTTTACCATGATTCCACATAACATTTTGCATACAACCAACAGTGCACATTTGTGTTTTTGGGAATATCTCTTTTTTGATGTGGAAGAAATCGTAAAAGATTATTATAAAGATAATCCGTCAAAGGCGGAAATGGTTTTGCACAGCATTATGCAGGATGGATTGGTCTATCATGAAAAAGATTATCCGCAGCTGGCAAAGATTATTCGATTGATTTTTGAATTGTACAAAAAGAAAGAGGCATATTATAAGGAAACAATTAACGCACTTTTGTTTTCTCTTGTTATGCAATTGGCAGGAAAAAATGAAGGAGCAAGCAACTATCATGCGGTTGCAGAAGGCGGTGGAAGCAAAATTGCACCGGCATTACATTACATTGGAACACGTTATATAGAAGATATACGGGTTTCCGATTTGGCAGATTATTGCCATTTGTCTGAAACGCATTTCCGAAGAATTTTTTTGGAAGATATGAACATGACACCGGTGGAATACATAAATTTAACCCGTGTGCAGGCGGCTTGCGATTTGATGCGGAAGGGTAATGACCATATGGAAGAAATTGCGATGAAAGTAGGATATCAAACAATGTCTACATTTAATCGGAATTTCCGGAAAATTATCGGAACAAGTCCGTATCAATGGAAGAAAAACACAGATCAAAATATGGAAATACTTGAAAATTATCATATCAGTGCAAAGAAAGGCTGGTAGAAAAATTGAAACTATCATATTCTCTTAGAAACAAACTTATAGCACTTGTAGTAGTGGCGATGGTGCCGCTTTTAGCAATGACGATATATTTGATTATAGCGCTGAAAAGCTATAGCGATGCTTATGATGATATCGTTTCAAATATGACGATTGCCAACAGCTATAACTTAAATTTTAAAGAAGAATTGGATGAGAGTATTTATAAGTTGGTAGTGGGATATGTTACGTTTGAGAATATTGATGAAGATGATTCTTTGCGAAGTCCGTATGTATTGATTGATGAACTGCGTGATGATTTCGAAGAACTTGCGAAGTTTACAACAGATACAGAAAGTCGCATGTGGCTGAGAAGCTTATTGCGTAATTTGTCTACGCTTAGGGATAGGGTAGGAGATATTGAACAGAATCTGGAAAAAGGAAATAGATATGACCAGAATATTCAGATGCTGGATGATAATATTTATATTTTAACAGAGCTGATTCAGGACGATATTCAGTATTATATCTATTATCAGACAAAGAGTATGGAACAGTTAAAAAACCAGTTAAATGACCAGGTGCGTTCTTTTGTATTATTATTTGGAGCGATAGGATGCGGAATTGTCATTGCTGTAGTTTGTGTAACGGCATACGTACTTGGAAGTATCACATCGCCAATGAAAAAGCTGTCAAAGGCAACAAAAAAAATTGCCGCAGGGGATTTTTCGACAAGAGTGACCGTATCTACAAAAGATGAAATAGGAACACTGGCAGATAGTGTAAATGAAATGAGTGAACATCTGGAAGATATGGTGGATAAGATTAAAGAAGATGAACGAAAGATGCGTTATACGGAGCTTAGATTATTACAGGAGCAGATAAATCCGCATTTTTTGTATAATACGTTAGATACTATTATTTGGCTTATTGAAGGTAACTCTTCAGATAAAGCAGTGGATGTGGTTGTACACTTATCCGATTTCTTTAGGATTGTACTTAGTAAAGGAAGAGAAATCATTTCTATTAAAGAAGAAGAACAGCACATTCGAAGCTATTTGGAAATCCAGCAGGTAAGATATCACGATATTTTAGAGTATGAGGTTCAGATTTCGGAAGAACTCTATCAATATGAGATTTTGAAAATGACACTGCAGCCAATTGTTGAAAATGCACTTTATCATGGAATAAAGACAAAACGTGGTGGCGGAAGTATTAGCATTAGCGGACGATTGGAAGAGGATAAAATTTATTTGGAAGTAAAAGATACGGGAGTTGGCATGAGTAGAGAAGTCTTACATTCTATTCGGGGAAAAATTGCCAGACCATGTAATGAAACAGATGCAGGTTTTGGTCTTGCAAATGTAAATGAACGTATTCGAATGAATTTTGGTTCTGATTACGGAATGAAGATAGATTCTATATTAGGGGAAGGAACACGTGTGCAGGTAGTAATACCGGCACAACCGATAGGAGTAACGAGCAATGAATAAATGGAAAAGAATGCTTTGTATAGCCACGCTTATTATGCTGGGTGGATTATGTGTATCCTGTGGTGTTTTTAATGAAGAAATTCCGGAAGAGGTAGAAACCATAGAAGATGATTTGATTGTGGTGGGGTATTCGCAGTTGGGGAGCGAGTCTGTTTGGAGAACCGCGAATACAAATTCTATAGAAGAGGCATTGTCAGAAGAAAATGGTTTTTTCCTACAGCTGAAAAATGCACGTCAGAAGCAGGAAAATCAGATTAAGGCAATAAGAAGTTTTATTTCACAGCAGGTAGATTATATTGTTTTTTCACCGATTGAAGAAGATGGCTGGGGAACCGTGCTGCAGGAAGCACAAGAAGCAGGAATTCCGGTTATTTTGGTAGATAGAACCATTGCAAAAAGAGATTCTGATTTATATACTACAAGAGTTGGGACAGATACCTATTGGGAAGGCGAGCAAGCCGGACTTTGGTTAGCTGAGGATTTAAAGAAGCATAATGAATCTGATAAGGAAATTAATATTGTAGTTTTACAGGGTACTATTGGAGCAACTTCTCAGATAGGTCGGAGTGTTGGGTTCAATATTGTGGCAAATGAACATAAAAACTGGAGAATCGTTGCACAGGAAACCGGAGACTTTACAACAGCTAAAGGAAAAGAAGTAATGGATAAATTCATACGTCTGTATGATGATATTGATGTTATAGTATCTCAAAATGACGATATGACAGTTGGTGCCATTGAAGCTTTGAAAGAAGCCGGTGTTTATGTTGGTCCGAATGATGATATTCGAATCATCTCTTTTGATGCCGGCAGAGCTGCGTTGGAACTGGTACAGAAGGGTGAAATTGATGTTGATATAGAATGTAATCCGGATCAGGGTGAAATGCTTGCAGAAGTAATCCATAAATTAGAGCGGGGCGAAGCGGTGGAAAAAGAGTACATCGTAGAGGATAAGATTTTTACAATTGATAATGTGGATGAATATATAGAAGACAGAACGTATTAATATATTACTATTAAAGAGTAAGTAATGTAAAATTCACAAATGGAGAAAGTATATGTTAAAGATATTCCTTGTGGAAGATGAAAGTATCATGAGAGAAGGCTTACGTGACAGTATGCCGTGGCAGGAATGTGGATATGAATTTGTTGGAGAAGCAAGTGATGGAGAAATGGCGCTTCCGCTTATCCGTAAAACCAGACCGGATGTTTTGCTTACGGATATAAAAATGCCTTTTATGGATGGTCTTGCACTCAGTCGTATGGTAACGAAAGAATTTCCGCACATGAAAATTATTATTTTAAGCGGACATGATGACTTTGATTATGCAAGACAAGCGATTCAAATTGGTGTAGAACAATATATTTTGAAACCGATTACCAGAAATAATATGAAGAAGGTATTATTGGAGGTAAAAGAGAAAATAGATTCTGAGCAGGAAAAGAATAGTTATTTTCAAAAATTTCAAAGAGAAATGCATGAGTATGAGTTGATGTCACGAAGAAACTTTTTTGAAAAAGTTTTTAGCGGACGACTCTCGGTACAGGACATTTATGCAGAAATGGAAAAGCTTTCCATCGATTTGGACGGACCGTGTTATAATCTGATGATGGTAAGTTCGCAAAGGAAACGTGGCACAGCAAATGGGCAGAATTTGGATTCACCACAATTTGTACGTTGTCAGGATGAGCTGATGCATTGCTTTTCACGCTATAGAGAGTATCTCATTTTTAACTGGCACATTAATACATACGGAATTTTGATAAAAGGCGAAGCGGATCAGATAGAAATGTATACGCAGAGAGCTCTTCAGAATGTACAGAGAATATATGGCGAGGTGGAGCAGGAATATGATTGGTATGTAGCGGTAGGAAGCCCGGTTGAACGTTTGAGCCAGCTGACAGAATGCTATAATAAAGTAAATCATATTTTGGCGTTGCGATATCTGGCACCGGCTGACCATGTCCTTACGGAAAATGATACCGATTCGTTTCCGAGAAATGAAGGAAGTAACATTGATAAATTGGATGTAGCTAAAGTTGATCCGGATATTATAAAGGGCTTTTTGGAAAGGGGACTTCAGAACGAAGTGGATGAGTTCCTGAATAATTATTTCCTGAGTATTCAGGATGCATTACGTTCCAAGCTGTTTCGTAATTATCTGATGCTGTCAATGCGGTTTGTGACAATTGCACAGGCAGAAGCATATGGCTGCCCGCAGGATGATTTTTTAAAGAAAGCAGATGCAGAAGAATTGCCGGATATGGGCAGTAGCATAGAAGCATTAAAAGAGTATTCCAGAAAGTTGATTGTCCGTGCTATTGCAGAACGGGAAAAAGTAACAGATAGCCGAAGCCATACTATTATCTCCAAGGGAATGGAGTATATTGAAGAAAGATATACTGATGAAAAAATATCATTAAATGACGTGGCAACAGTGGTTGATGTAAGCCCGAATTATTTTAGTGCGATATTCAGCCAGGAAATGGGGATGACATTTATTGAATATGTTACGAAAAAAAGAATGGATAAAGCGAAACGTATGCTGAAGCAAACCGATATGCATACAGCAGACATCGCATTAGAAGTGGGATATAAAGATCCACATTACTTTAGCTTTGTATTTAAAAAGACCCAGGGCTGTACGCCCCGGGAATATCGGAATGATAGTGTATCTAAGAATAATTAGTTGATAAGACACTGCCGCGGAGGTGTAACTCCCATGGCAGTGTTTTGTTTTTTGTACTATTTTCAAAAATCAAATCAACAATGGCGTTACCGACAGAGTAACCGGGCTCGTGGAACGGTAATCCAACAGAAGTAATCATAGGTACACTGATGGAGCATAGATAACTGTTATCGAAGCTGATAACAGAAACCTGTTCCGGAACGGAAATGCCGGCATAAGTTAATTCCTTGATAAGGGAATAAGCGATTTCGTCATTGTAACAAAAGATGGCATCACAATCTGTTAATTGGTTACGAATAAGAGGTAGAAAGAAAGAGGTATCTTTCTTTGCACGTAAAAGCTGAAGTTGTTTATTGGTATACCAGTAAATGTTTTCGAAAGGGATGGGAAGTCCTTTTTCGCGAAAAGCTATCTGTAATCCCAGATAACGTTCTTTGGCATCGTCGATAAAGTCAGGAAGCAGAGCATAGATGCTACGCAGACTTTGTGTAATCAGACAGTTCCCCAAAAGACGTCCGCCTTCTGCGTGGTCTATGGAAATAACGTTTGCCGGATGAGCGAGAGAAGGAGTGCTCCCGATAAAAAGGATATGCGTACCCTGAAGCTGTAGTTTTTCATATAAATCTGTATTTGGAGAAAAAACAGTCCTTGTGGCTTCAACTACAAGGACAGAAATCGATTCGGAAAGCAATTGCTGTAGAATGTTTCTTTCTATATTAACATCGCTTCTCATGGTAGAAACCGTTAATCGGAGATTTTTTGTCCTGAGAACAGCTTCCACATCGGAAATCAATCCGGGATAAGTGTATTCGGAATCTTCGGAAAGGAGTAAAACGATTTTTTTGGAGGCAATATATTCCTCCTGAGGAGTAATATAAGCACCGCTGCCTTGTATGCGGTGAATCAAATGCTCTTCTTCCAATAAAAGAAGGGAAGAACGGATTGTCTGACGACTGACATGATATTTATCACAAAGCTCCTGCTCTGTCGGGAGTTTTTGAGGTTTTACATTTTTAATAGAAAGAATTTGTGCACGTAACTCATCTGCGATATGGATATATTTGGCGGACATAAGGCGCTCCTTTCGTTAGAATCGTGATTTTTTCGGTAAAAAAGTAAAAAAATACACATAAAAAAATAAATATGTAAAAGAAAAAAATGTAATCCATCGGAAAAAAACAATGTTTTTTTAATTGATTTATGCATTTTTATGAAAAAAATCGAAGTCGTTTTTTGGGAGGAGAATAAATTAAAATCATAATTTTTCAATATTTTTTTGAAAATAATCGTAATAAAACACCCATATAAACGTCGAAAAATAAATTTGTATTGTTTCTGAAGATATTATACACAAATTTGTATTGTTTAACTATACAAAACACAAAAATATTGAAAAAAATAAGTTGTTTCTTAAAAAAAGATGAATTAAAGTGTACTTACAGGAACGAAATCGTTCCGGAACATTATTAAAAGTGTTTGTAAACTATTAAAAGGGAGGACAAATCAAACATGAAAAAGAAACTTTTAAGCATGATTCTTGCAACAGTTATGGTTGCATCATTAGTTGGATGTGGCGCTAAAGAAGAAGCAGCAGCTCCAGCAGCAACAACAGAAGCTCCAGCAGCAGAAGCAGAAGCAGAAGCTCCAGCAGCAGAAGCAGAAGCAGCTCCAGCAGCAGATGGTTTAATCAAAGTTGGTATCATCAACAACGACCCTAACGAATCTGGTTACCGTACAGCTAACGACAGATCTATGAAAGAAATGTTCACAGAAGCTAACGGTTATGAAGCATCTTTCGCATACAGCCTTAAGAACGATGAGCAGATTACAGCAGCTCAGAAGTTCATTCAGGACGGCGTAGATTACCTTCTTCTCTCTGCAGCAGACGTTTCTGGTTGGGATGGCGTTCTTCAGGATGCAGCTGACGCTGGTATCGAAGTTATCCTTTTCGACCGTACAATCGACGCTGACGAAAGCCTTTATGTAGCATCTATCGTTTCCGATATGGCTAAAGAAGGTGAAACAGCTGTTGAATGGTTAAAAGGCCAGAATCTTTCTGAATACAACATTATCCACCTTCAGGGTGTAATGGGTTCTGCAGCTCAGATCGGTCGTTCTGGTGCAGTTGATGCAGCAGTAGCATCTGACGGATGGAACATCGTTGTACAGCAGACAGCAGAATGGAACGCTGAAAAAGCTCAGCAGATCGTTCAGTCTGTTATCGACGCAGGCACACCTTTCAACGTAATTTACGCTGAAAACGACGACATGGCTAAAGGTGCTGTAGCAGCTCTTGACAAAGCAAACATCTCTCACGGTGTTGGCAAAGACGTTGTTATCATGGGCTTTGACTGCAACAAATGGGCATTAGAAGAATTACTTGCTCAGAACTGGAACTATGATGGACAGTGTAACCCATTCCAGGCTTCTTACATTGATGAAATCATCAAAACTCTTGAAAGCGGCGGAGAAGTTGCAGAAAAAGTTGTTATCTTAGACGAAAAAGGTTTCGATGCTACAACAATCACACAGGAAGATGTTGACGCATACGGTATCTAATACATAATTTCTGGTTAGTTTTGAGAAATTGTTAACTGGCGTGGCACGGCGTACGCAAATACGCCATGCCACGTTTCTTTTATAAAAAAGATTAAGGAGAATGCACTGGTGAAAGATAGAACTGTGTTAGAAATGAGAAATATTCACAAACGCTTTCCGGGCGTGCTTGCTCTGCAAAACGTAGACTTTACATTATGTGAAGGAGAAATTCATGCGTTGATGGGCGAGAACGGAGCAGGAAAGTCTACTTTGATTAAAGTTCTGACCGGCGTATATGAAAAGGACGAGGGACAAATCTTTATCAAAGGAGTAGAAGGGGCTGTGGCAATCCGTTCGCCACAAGAAGCGCAAAAGCACGGAATTAGTACGGTATATCAGGAAATTACATTATGTCCAAATCTTACTGTAGCAGAAAATATGTTTATCGGACGTACAAACGGAGCTACACAGAATTGGAAAAAGATGAACGCTGATACAGAAGAAATTTTAAAATCTCTTGATATTCCGGCAAAAGCAACTCAGCAGTTATCCAGTTGCTCTATCGCTGTACAGCAGATGGTTGCAATTGCACGTGCGGTTGATATGGAATGTAAAGTACTTATCTTAGACGAACCAACATCTTCATTAGATGAACAGGAAGTTGCAAAATTATTTAAGGTAATGCGTGACTTAAAAGCTAGAGGCGTTGGTATCATCTTCGTTACACACTTCCTAGATCAGGTATATGAAGTGTGTGATAAGATTACTGTTTTAAGAGATGGTCAGTTAGTAGGCGAATACGAAATTGAAAATCTCCCAAGAGTACAGCTTGTATCTAAGATGCTTGGTAAAGAACTTGATGATATGTCTGATATCAAGGGCGGTCAGAAAGCATACGAAGGTGAAGGTGCAAGTTCCGCAATCTTTGAGGCAGAACAGTTATATAGTGATGCGGGAATTCAGCCATTTGATTTCCACATTAATAAAGGTGAAGTTAACGGCTTTACAGGTCTTCTCGGCTCCGGTCGAAGCGAGTGCGTACGTGCCATCTTTGGTGCAGACAGAGTGCTGGGCGGTAAAGTGAAGAAAAATGGCAAACAGATTAAGATTCAGAAACCTATCGATGCAATGCGTCAGGGTATCGCGTATCTTCCGGAAGACCGTAAGGTGGATGGTATCGTAGGTGATCTTTCCGTACGAGATAATATTATCCTTGCCGCACAGGTATTAAAAGGTTTCTGTAAACCGTTCTCTAAAGCAGAAGCAGAAGCGTTTGCAGATGAATATATCAAGCTTTTGGAAATCAAAACAGCTTCTTCTGAAACACCGATTAAATCTCTTTCCGGTGGTAACCAGCAGAAGGTTATTTTGGCTCGTTGGCTTCTGACACATCCGGAATATCTTATTTTGGATGAACCTACAAGAGGTATCGACGTAGGTACAAAGATTGAAATTCAGAAATTAGTATTGAAGCTTGCATCTGAAGGTATGAGCGTTACATTTATTTCTTCTGAAATGGATGAAATGATTCGTACATGTTCAAGACTTGTCGTTATGAGAGACAGAAGAGTAGTTGGAGAATTATCCGGCGAAGAATTAACTCAGAGCAAGATTATGGGAACAATTGCTGGAGGTGACAAATAATGCAGAAAAAAAATAAAGTATTAGATTTTTTTGGCGGAATCGTTAGACAGCAGTTATTTATTCCATTAATGGCGTTACTGATTTTAGCACTTTTCAACTTAATTGCTGATCCGGAATTTTTCAAAATCACATTAGGATATAACAGTGACGGATTCCCTGTTTTATCCGGCTATCTTGTAACTATTTTGGATTACGGCTCTGAGCTTGCGATTCTCGCAATTGGTATGACTCTTGTAACAGCAGCATCCGGAGGACAGGATATTTCCGTAGGTGCAGCGATTGCGATTGCAGGTAGTGTGATTCTTCGTGTTCTTTGTGGTGATCCTGATGCAGGAAATGAAATCATGCAGGCTCCGATTATCGTAGCTTTCCTTGTAGCTTGTGTAGTGGCAGCTTTATTTGGTGCATTTAACGGTGTGCTTGTTGCATACTTTAAGATTCAGCCGATGGTAGCAACACTTATTTTATATACAGCAGGTCGTTCTATCGCAGCTTGGATTAATAATAATACACTTCCAATCGTTTCCGAAAAAGAATTTACATACATTGGTGGTTTCGTTCCGGGAATTCCGGTTCCAACACCATTTTTCGTAGCGGTTGCATGTATGATTGTTATTGCACTTGTGCTTCGCTTTACAAACCTCAGATTATATACACAGGCAGTAGGTATTAATGAAAGTTCTTCTAAATTGAACGGTATTAATCCTACAGCAATTAAGTTCTTATCTTT
>SVFS01000064.1 GCA_015056725.1 Lachnospiraceae bacterium
TGAAAGATCCTAAAGTGGATTTAGTGTATATTGCGACACCTCACTCAGAACATTGTGCAAATGCTATTGCATGCATTCAGCATAAAAAGCCGGTTCTTTGTGAAAAGGCATTTACTGCAAACGCTGCACAGGCGCGGGAAGTGCTGGAAATGGCAGCACAGGAAAAAGTATTTATTACAGAAGCTATCTGGACAAGATATATGCCGATGGTTGGATTGATTAAGGAAGTGTTGGATAGTGGATTAATTGGTGCACCGAGAATTTTAACAGCCAATCTTTGTTACAATTTAGAGCATATCAGCAGATTGCAGGATCCGAAGCTTGCAGGAGGTGCACTGCTTGATGTAGGCGTTTATCCGATTAATTTTGCTTCCATGATGTTTGGAACAGATATCAAATCCGTGTCTTCCGTATGCACATACACAGACACAGGCGTAGATAAACAGGAAACTATTACGATTATTTATCAGGACGGTAAGGTTGCAAATCTTACAGCTTCTCAGTGTTGTATCGGTGACAGAAAAGGCATTATCCAGGGAACAAAGGGATATATGATTATTGAAAATATCAATAATTATTCCGGATTCACCGTATATGATGAAAATAATAAAAAGATTATGAGCAAGAAAGCACCAAAGCAGATTTCAGGCTATGAATACGAAGTACAGGCTTGTATGCGTGCAATTGCTGCAGGAGAATTATCCTGTTTCGAAATGCCACACGCTGAAACAATCCGCGTGATGGAATTTATGGATGCACTCCGTAAAGAATGGGGAATTGTATATCCGTTTGAACAAGAATAAATTCTAAAAGGTTATAATTGGATAGTAGATTAACGTATAAAAACTTCTGTACCATGAATTTGGTACAGGAGTTTTTTAGTTGTCGTATGTGATGATAAATATTTGCCAATACTTATGAAAAAAACAGTAGGAGAGAAGTATGGATAAGGATGAAATCAGACTATATCATCAGATACAGAAAAACACACAGATGATGTTGGATACGTTAGACGTAATAAACGAACGTATCTATGATAAAAATCTATCGATAGAAGCATCCAGAGAATTTGCGACTTTTGCGGATATAAGTAACAGAGCATTAAAAGAATTGACAGAGGCATCCGTAGAAGGATATGCCATGCCGGGAGTGCAGGAGGTGTTGCATCGCAGTGGGATTCAGATAGGTACTATTGTAGATAATAGTACAACACATATGGCAGATATGCTTATGCAGGAGCAGAATAGGGAAGTAAATGATTTGTATCGAAAAATGAAGGCTTCCAGGGAAGATTCGAAGGCAACGATACTTGCAAAAGAGCTTGCCGGTTTTGAAGAAAAGAATATAGAGCGGTTGAAGAATTACCTATAGGAGTGAGCAGGAATTAGCAGCTGTGAATATGTGAGTGGATGCAATGTATAATTGTATACATGTATCATTGTGCACTATTTACAAAAAATAATACGAATTTTTTACAAATGTTGGAGTAAAAAAATCTTGTGTCTACTTTAGCAGAATAATATAATAAAGGAGTGTGAAAATGTATTAAAATGTAGTGAGTAATTCATAAAATAAAGGAGGACATTATATGTCATACGTTGATGAGATTTATGCAAAAGTTGTTGAGAAAAACCCTGCACAGCCGGAATTCCATCAGGCAGTAAAGGAAGTACTGGAATCTTTGAGAGTTGTTATCGAAGCAAATGAAGCAGAATATAAGAGAGAAGCTTTATTAGAAAGACTTACAACTCCTGAAAGAATTATTATGTTCCGTGTTCCATGGGTAGACGATAATGGTCAGGTACAGGTAAACAATGGTTTCCGTGTACAGTATAACAGTGCAATTGGACCATACAAGGGAGGTCTCAGATTCCATCCTTCTGTAAACCTTGGTATTATTAAATTCTTAGGCTTTGAACAGATTTTCAAAAACTCTTTGACAGGTCTTCCAATCGGTGGTGGTAAAGGTGGTTCTGACTTTGATCCTAAGGGAAAATCAGACAGAGAAGTAATGGCATTCTGCCAGAGCTTTATGACAGAATTATACAGACATATTGGAGCTGATACAGACGTTCCAGCCGGTGATATCGGTGTTGGTGCCCGTGAAATCGGTTATATGTACGGTCAGTATAAGAGAATCAGAAACATCTATGAAGGCGTACTTACAGGTAAAGGTTTAACATATGGTGGTTCTCTTGCAAGAAAACAGGCTACAGGCTATGGTTTATTATACTTAACAAATGAAATGTTAAAATGTAACGGTATCGACCTTGCAGGCAAAACAGTTGCTGTATCCGGTGCAGGTAACGTAGCTATTTATGCAATCGAAAAAGCTATCCAGTTAGGTGCAAAACCTGTTACATGTTCTGATTCTACAGGCTGGATTTATGATCCGGAAGGAATCGATGTTGCATTATTACAGGAAGTAAAAGAAGTAAAACGTGCCCGTTTAACAGAATACGCAGCAGCTAGACCAAGTGCTGAATATCATGAAGGCAAGGGTGTATGGTCTGTAAAAGTAGACGTAGCTCTTCCATGTGCTACACAGAATGAATTAAACCTTGATGATGCAAAAGCATTAGTAGCAAACGGCGTAATCGCAGTAGCAGAAGGTGCAAATATGCCTACTACATTAGAAGCTACAGAATACTTCCAGAATAACGGCGTATTATTCTGCCCTGGTAAAGCAAGTAACGCAGGTGGTGTAGCTACATCCGCACTTGAAATGAGCCAGAACTCTGAAAGATTATCCTGGTCCTTCGAAGAAGTAGACAGTAAGCTTCAGGGAATCATGGTTAACATCTTCCACAACCTTGATGATGCAGCTAAGAAATACGGCATGGAAGGCAACTACGTTGCAGGTGCTAACATTGCAGGCTTCTTAAAAGTAGCTGAGGCTATGACAGCACAGGGAATTGTGTAAGCACGAAATTCTAAGATAAATAATAATATTGATAAGTCCCGTAAACCCAGCGTTTATGGGACTTTTCTTTATGTATTGAAGTGACAAAAGAATTAGCAAAAATACCTATTGGGAACAGAGAATTAAGAAATAATTGTATTTGTATATTGTCTCGTGCCCGTTGATATAAGGTTTCGTTTTATAAGGTTAAGAAAAATATATATTTGCCGATAACTATTATAAGCTAAGGATGGCATCTATTTTCAATGGATTGAATATGAAAGTAGATGCTGTTTTTATGTTAATAAAAGTAAGCCACTTGGACCTTTCGGGAAGTGGTGCAATCCGGACCGACAGATGGATTGCAGAAAGGAGAGTATATGTCAATTTCAGGAATCGGCGGTGCTATTGGCGGCGCCAACTACTATAACAACAGAGCGAATAGAAACTCTAATCAAGTAGCAAGTTCTTTTAGTACAGAGGCTTGCATTAATCTGAAAATGTTCGATGAGGATTCGGGAAGCAGAGCACTTACTTCTGTAGGATATTCAGATGGAAGTAGTGTATCTGTATTCAAAGCAGAAGACTATACAGACAGCAATCCTAAGTACATGGTAAAGCGTTGGGGGAAGAATGGAGAAGAAACAGAATACTTTGTAAATCCTACACAGGTAAATCCGGAGAATGCGAGTTATATTGATATGTTGGCATATTCTACATATCTTGATCTTACCGGACAGACAAAAAATGGATTTGGAGATTTCCTTGCTGCCGCAAGAGGTGTAAATGGTGATTTGACGTATGATGCAGAGAGCATGAATACGAAGATGGATTTCAAATCGTTAGTTAAGGAATTCATGCAGGCACAATATGATGCAGGTAATTTAATAGGGTATTTATCATTCAAGAGATTTTATGAGTGTATGGGATAAGCTGATTAGATCTTTCCGGGAATTAAGAATATACAACAATTTGCAATAGTTTTTCAAGGACTTCCGCCAAAAGAATAAAAATATAAAAGCTCCTGATAGTGTGATTTTCAGGAGCTTTCATATTTCAAAAAATCTTATATTGTGCTATGATTAGAAAAAGGTATTAGGGAGGTGTAGCAATGAAAAAGCATAAGAAAAGTATTGCAAAGCAGCTGTATCTTTGGTTGGCGATATTATTGTTACTAGGTAATTCTGTATTAGGACTTATGACGTATAATCGTTCGCAGGCGTCCTTGTTTGAACAGATTCAGACGAATGCCATGAACGTTGCACAATGTGCTGCAGCAAGTGTGAATGCGGAGCTTTTGAAAGAGATTCAAGTAGGAGATGAAGCAACAGAGTCATATGCAACGGTTATCGATGAATTAGCAACTTTTAGAGATAATGCTGATATTGAGTACATATACACGTTACGCAAAATCGGAAATCAACAATTTGAATTTGTTGTAGATGCTGATTCGGAAGAGCCGGCAGCAATTGGTGATGAGTGTGAATATACAGAAGCATTAGATAATGCCTTTACTCAGAAAGTGACAACTGCAGATGATGAGCCGTTTACCGATGAATGGGGAAGTCATGTGTCAGCATATAGTCCGGTACTTCTCGGAAATGAAGTGGTTGGGGCAGTAGGTATTGATATTAGTGCAAACTGGATTGATGAACAAATGCAGGCACTTCGTAATCTTGTAATTATTACATGTATTATTACATATGCTTTATCAATGCTTGTTTTGTCACTTATTATGTCAAAGCTTACTAAGAGCATTAAGAAACTGAATAGTAAAGTTCAGGAATTAGCAAGTGGCTCCGGGGATTTGACAAAAGAAATTGACATCAATACGAAGGATGAAATGGGTGAAATTGCGGAAAACATGAATGAGTTTATCCGTCAGATCCGAGTGCTTGTAAAAGATGTTGCACAGTCTACAAAAGAGATTTTACAGACAGGCGAAGAATTAGGAATTATCGTTGGTGACAATACAAAGACAATAGCACATATGAATGCTCAGATTGATGATATAAGTCAGAGTATGGAAAAGAGTGAAATATCCAGTAAAGAGATGTCAGAAAGCTTGTCTGAGAGTGCAACCAGTGTGGCAGCGTTTTCTAATCGTGTAATGACGATTTGTGAAATCGTAAGTCAGGCAAATGAAAGTGCACAGAAGACTTCTGCTATGGCAAAAGAGAATCGTCAAAGTGCGATGGATTCCATTCAAAAGCTACAAAAAAGAATGGAAGAAGCAAACCAGGATACACAGCAGATTATGAAGGTAAAGGAAATTGCAGAAGAGATCGGAAAGATTTCTGCACAGACCAGAATGTTAAGCTTGAATGCTCAGATTGAAGCGGCAAGAGCCGGAACGATGGGAGCCGGATTTGCAGTAGTAGCAACACAGGTTGGTAAATTAAGTGAAGAAATAGATTTAGCCGTTACGGAAATCAATAACATCAATAATCAGGTAGAAGAAGCAGTAGTGGCATTATCAGAAGTAATCTTAGAAGCTTTGGAATTTGTTTCAGAAGATGTGGCTAAGGATTATGATGCGTTTGCAATGCTTGGTGAGGAATATGGTGAAACCACAGAGGTTATTCATTCTAAGATGCTTGAGATAGGTGGTCAGAGTACACAGATATCAAAGACAATTGCAGATATTAATGCAGATGTTCAAAGCATTACACAAATGGTTTCTACAATGGTTGAAAACGCAAATGATTTGTCGAATTCAAATGATTTAATTGCAGAAAGTTTTGAAAAACTGCAAAGTGCATCAGAAAAAAATTCGGAACACTCTGAAAAATTAAATGTAAAAGTAAATCGATACATATACTAAGAAAATAAATATCGTAGTTAAAAATGAATAAGTGAATTGCTTTTTTAAAATTAAAATACCCCTCTGCATTGCAGAGGGGCTTTTTTTTATGGATTATTTATTCTTTTTTACTTCAGTAAAATATTCTTTGCAAAGTTTTACAACTACAGGACTAAGAAGTGCTACTGCAATTAAGTTAGGAATTGCCATCAGACCATTTAATGTATCTGCGATATTCCATGCAAGTGATAACTCTACTGTACCGGCGATGCAAGCGAATAAGCAGAAGATAACCTGATATACTTTGGATGCTTTGAATCCGAATAAGTATTCAATACAACGTGTACCATAAAGCGCCCATGTAAGAACTGTAGATAAAGCAAATAATGAAAGACATACAGCAACTGCAAGAGCAGGAACAGCACCACCGAATACAGATTCAAAACCTGCGATAGTAAGGTTTGCACCAATGTCGTTACCGTATTCAATATTCTGTACACCTACGCCGAGAAGAACAACGAGAGCAGTCATAGTACATACAACGATAGTATCCATAAATACTTCAAATACACCGAAGATACCCTGTTTTACAGGATGGTCAACGTCTGCAGCGGCATGAGCGATTGGAGCAGAACCAAGACCGGCTTCGTTAGAGAAGATACCACGTCCAACACCTTTTGTAAGGGCTGTTTTAATACCAACACCGGCAAGACCACCAGCTACTGCGGATGGATTAAATGCACCTACAAAGATAGCAGAAAATGCTGATGGAATATTTCCTACATTTACGATGATAACAATGAGAGAAGCAATGATGTAGATAACAGCCATTACAGGTACAAGTAATGAACATACATCAGCAAGTCTCTGGATACCACCAATTAAAACGATAGCACAGATGATAGCACAGATAATAGCAACAACCCATGCAATAACTGTCTGCTGTGATTCTGTAGTAGATACGAATTTGGAAATAGCAGTATTAACGGTACTTGCAATTGTGTTAATCTGAGTCATGTTACCGATACCGAAAGCAGCTAAAGCTCCAAAGATAGCAAATAAGGAAGCAAGCCATTTCCAATTTTTGCCAAGACCACTTGAAATATAGTACATTGGACCGCCAACCCAGTCGCCTTTTTCGTTACGCTGACGATATTTAATAGATAAAGTAACTTCTGCGAATTTTGTACACATACCAAGGAGTGCGGATACCCACATCCAGAAAACAGCACCGGGACCACCGATTGCGATAGCACCGGATACACCGGCGATATTACCTGTACCGATAGAAGCTGCAAGAGCTGTACACATAGCTTTGAATGGAGAAACAGCACCTTCGGACTTTTCTTTCTTTTCAAATGCTTTTCCAAGCGTATTTTTCATAATATGTACAAAGTGTCTAAATTGCGGAAAACCGCAGCGAACAGATAAATAGATTCCTACGCCCAAGATAAGAACCATCATTGGAAGTCCCCAAACGAATCCATTAATCTTTCCGTTAATGTTGGTTATCATTTCAACCATGTTTTTTCCCTCCTATATTTAGATGCTAACATTTATTTTATATGCTTTAGCACGTTGAAGCAAGTGAAAAATGTCAAGATTGTCTTTTTTTTAGTACAAAATGTAGGTTGACCTTATATAAAAATAAGTATATACTTGAAAAATATTACGAAACACATGTTTCGAAACGTATATTTGATATAAAGAGGCCGGTATATATAAATATATTGTAATAGGCAGTGATGTATGATACTGCATAGAAAAAAAGAAAGAAATGTAGCATATCAAGCAGTATAATGAAAATATGAACAGTAACAGGAGGGAAAGAATTATGAAATGTGTAATCAGGGAATGGAAAATAGAAGACAAAAAAGAACTGGCTGAAAATTTGAATAATAAAAATGTACTGAACAATCTGCGGGATGGACTGCCGTATCCATATACAGAAGAAGATGCGGCATTTTATATCAATATGATGCTTTCCGCAGATAAAGATAAGACTTTTGCATTTGCTATAACAGTAGATGATAAGGTTATTGGAAGCATTGGGGTATTCCGTCAGGATAATATTCATAACAGAACAGCAGAACTTGGCTATTATATTGGAGAAGCTCATTGGGGTAAAGGATATATGACAAGTGCCGTAAAACAGATTTGTGATTATGTATTTAACAATACGGATATTATCAGAATTTTTGCAGAACCGTTTTCCTATAATATCGGTTCTTGCCGTGTACTCGAAAAATCAGGATTTACATATGAAGGAACATTAAAGAATAATGCATACAAAAATGGCAGATTCCTTGATATGAAAATGTATGCCCGTGTGAAGTGTTTTCCGAAAGAAAGTGATATTTCCAAGTATCTGGCTTATGATGATGTGATAGATTGGGACAATGCAAAAATAAAGAAGCTGGCGGATGATTTATGGGAAAAAGCAGATTCTAAGCTTGCTTTTATAAAAGATGCTTACGAATATGTCAGAGACAATATTTCCCATTCGGCAGATGTAGGAGAAGATGTTCTTACCTGTTCAGCGTCAGAAGTGTTGAAAGAGGGACATGGTATTTGTTTTGCAAAATCACATTTATTGGCAGCTATATTGCGTGCAAAATCCATACCGGCAGGCTTATGTTATCAGAAGTTGATATTAGATGACGAGATAGTACCGGTATTAGTTTATCACGGTTTGAATGCTGTGTATCTGGAAGAATGTAATAAGTGGATAAGATTGGATGCACGAAGCAATAAAGAAGGAGTAAATGCACAGTTTTCAATAGAGGAAGAACAACTTGCATTCCCGATACATCCGGAGCTTGGAGAAGAAGACGGATATATGATATATGCTTCGCCGGATGAAAAGATACTGGAGAAATTTAAGAATAATAAGACACGAAGCGAGTTGTGGAAGGATTTGCCGACAGAGCTTGCGGAAAAATAGAAGCAGAGGTTTTATATGCGAAGAGCAGAGATGACTGATTATGAACAGCTTACATTATTTTACAAATATGTAATAGACCATACAGAAAACATGAACGTATATACAAAGTGGGTCTATGGTCAGCATCCTACGGATGAAATGATAAGAGATTATATCAAGCAAGATGCAATGTATGTACTGGAAGAAAATGGGACAATTCTTGCGTCAGTAGCAGTTACGATGTCACAGGGAGAAGATTATCATAACATAGCGTGGGCAAATGATTTGCAAGATGATGAGGTGGCTGTTGTACATATTTTATGCGTGAATCCGGATTATCAGAAACAGAAGATAGGAAAGTACGTTGTGAAGGAATGTATACGCCTGGCAGAAAAGGAAGACAAAAAAGCTGTGCGACTGGATGCGCTTGAGTGTAACAAGCCTGCACATAAACTATATGAAACGCTTGGTTTTGAGTATAGGGGAAAACAATATTGGTATGCAGGAAATACCGGTTGGATAGACTTTTGGTTTTTCGAGTATAAATTATAGGAAAATCAGAAGTGTTGCAGACAATACATAATACGGAGAAAAAGAATGAGTATTTACTATAAGAGAGCTACTATAGATGATTTGGAACAGTTAGGATAAGATGGTTCGGATTTGAGCTGCGAAGGGGAGGAAAGATGGAACAGATACTTGCAATAACAGGAATTATAGGTGGCTTGCTTTGTGCTGTAGCAGATTTATTATTAGACATAAAAGGTGCAGATAATGTAAAACTTGGAAAAACAAAAGTAATAGACAGCAAATGGGCAGAGATGTCACACGGTAGATTTGTATGGTCAGGAATTTTAGCAATGTTTGCTGTGCCGATGTATAGCTGTGGATTTGTGGCATTGATGATGCAGCTTTATAAAACAAATGAGAAATTGGCAATCGGAATGATTATAGTATTTCTTTGTGGTGCAATGGGCGGATTTATGATTCATACTTTTTTGTGTATGCAACCGACTATTTATCAGAAAATCATGGAGAAAAATGACCTTGAACTGGCAGGAAATGTGATAGAATCGATTTTCAGACAGATATATGTGCCGTTTTTTACATTATATTCCATGTTGGTCATTATTCCGGCAATTGTGGTTATGGTACTGATTGGAATGAAAATATTACCGTTATCGATGTGGTGTATGCTTTTGAATCCGCTTGTCATTCAGATAATCGGACTTTTATTTCGGGCAACAAAACTAAAAATATTTATTGACGCACCGAGTTGCTGTGCAGCAAGTATCGGACTTGCCATGTATGGCGTGTTAGCGTTGATGATGTAGGGAAATAATGGAGGAAGCAATATGTGGTTTTGGTGGTTTATGTTTGTATGTGATTTACTTATTCCATTGATTTTGATGATTGCAGGAAGAATGATGTGGAAGCATTGCCCAAAGAAAATAAACGATATCTATGGGTATAGGACAAGACGTTCAAAAAGAAATATGGAGACATGGAAGTTTGCACATGATTATTGTGGAAGACTTTGGTGGAAGTTGGGGAGTATATTACTTATTATTTCAGCTGTAGTACATTTTCCTTTTGTACATAGTGATGAGGATACCATTGGGATTTTAGGGACCATTCTGTGTGTAATACAATTAGCTACATTGTTTGGAACTGTTTTTATGACGGAAAGAGCCTTGAAAAAGGAATTTGCATATGATTTTTTCGGAAGGAATGATATAGGTTAAGAAATATGCATGACGAAATTTTATTAAAACATGAGATTAGAAAATCAAACAAGGAAAAAGCGGATTTTATTGAATACATAATGGCACGTTTGGAAAAATCAGACTATATGTGTGAAAAGGATATTCGTATAGAAGAAAAAGGGAAAGGCTTGTTTAAAAGCCGCAATATTATTGTAGGAAATCCGGAGGAAGCCGTAGTACTATTAGGTGGGCATTATGATACCTGTGCATGGTGTCCGTTTCCAAATATTATGTCACCTATCAATCCAATATTATTTTTGGGGTTTCAGGTGTTGCTTCTCATTATGATTTTTGTACCTACGGTGTTGGTAGCTTTTGCTGTAGGCATACTTGCCGATTATAGTGGCATAGTGACATATTACGTTTTTTTAGTAGCTCTTTACGCTTTGTTGATACAATTGATGTTCGGTTACCGTAACAAACATACTGCAAATGACAATACGTCCGGAATCATTACATTAACTCATATTTTAGAAAATCTTCCGAAAGAACATCGTAAAAAGGTATGTGTCATTTATTTTGATAATGAAGAAAAGGGGCTGCTTGGTTCGGCGTTTTTTTATAAAAGACATAAAAAAGATGTAAAAGACAAGATGTTGATTAATTTTGACTGTGTAGGAGATGGTGAAAATATTGTAACTATGGCAAACAAGAAAAGTTGTAAAGATGTGAATTATCCGCTTTTCGTAGATTCTTTAAACAAAAATGCGGCAGATGCAAAGGTAAACTATCTGTGTAAAAGAATGAAAGGGATGATGTTTCCATCAGACCAGATGCAGTTTCAAAAAGGTATTGGCGTATGTGCATTAAAGAAGTCACGGATTGGTTATTATGTTGCCAGAATTCATACCTATTTTGATACAAAATGTAGAAAAGAAAACATCGAATATCTGACGAATGCGATGACAGACTTTGTGATGCGGTTACCTTGTAATGATGAGTCGAGAGAGCATTAGATGCGGTTTATGTCGGAGGGTATGGATACTTGGTAGAGGAGAAGAAGTTGGCGTTATAGTTTTGAAAGATATGAGGAGAAAAATATGGCAATTTCAAAAATCAGAGCAGTTTTTCAGAATGAAATAAAAGATGTGTGGAAAGTGGTTACATCACTTGATAAGTATCAGTGGCGCAGTGATTTGAGCAAAATTGAAATCAAAAATGAGAAGCAGTTTATTGAGTATACCAGGGATGGATATGCTACCTATTTTACAGTCACGGTTACCGAACCATTTAAGCGGTGGGAATTTGATATGGAAAATACCAACATGAAAGGACATTGGATAGGTATTTTTACGTGTCAAAACGGAATGACGGAAATCGAATTTATAGAAGATGTAACAGCTAAAAAATGGATTATGAAACCATTTGTGAAGGCATTTTTGATAAAGCAACAAGAACGCTATGTGTCTGATCTGAGAAAAGCTTTGGAACAGTGTGTAAAGAGTCCTGATAGAGAATAAAAGTAAAAGGAGAAAAATTATGAAAAAGATTGGTTTAGTAGGTGGGACAGGTCCTGAATCTACAGTTATGTATTATAAAGAATTGAATTCAAAAATAGATCAAGCTACAGGTGGTAAAAATATGCCTGATTTATCAATCGAGAGTGTGAATTTTCGTAAGGCGTGGGAATTGGTTTCAGCAAACCAGTATCAGGAGCTTGCAGAATATCTTTCTGAAAAGGTGAATAACCTCATGAAAAGTGGTGCAGAAGTAATCACATTAACAGCGGTTACAATGCACATGGTGCTTGATGAGGTGGAAAAGAATACCAATGTCTCACTTGTAAGTATTCCGAAAGCGGTATGTGATGAAGCTCTCAAGAGGGGCTATAAGAAAGTCGGACTTTTGGGAACTATTTTTACGATGGAGCGGGATTTTATGAAAAAGGACATGCTTCAGGCAGGAATAGAAGTAGTAGTTCCTGATAAAGCAGATAGAGAGCTCGTTGCCAAAAGAATATTTGAAGAATTGGAATTTGGTATTGTGAAAGAGTCTACCTTGCAGGAGCTGAATGGAATTATCCGTAAAATGCAGGAAGAGCATGGCATTGAAGCGGTTATTTTAGGATGCACAGAGTTACCACTGGTATTAAACGACAAAAATTGTGTGCTTCCATGTATGGATAGCATAGAAATACATATCAATAAGCTGGTTGAGTTGGCACTCAGATAGTAGGGGGAATTTTTAATGAGTAAATATAGTGTTTTATGGGACTATGTGCAAAAAAACGGAAATCCGTCTTTTAAGCTCACTTTTGAAGAAATACAGAGTATTGCCGGAATACCGATAGATCATTCTTTTCTAAAATATAAAAAAGAATTGACTGATTACGGTTACGAGGTCGGAAAAATATCGATGAAGGAGCAGACGGTTGTTTTTCATAAAATTGAGCAAGAAGATAATTTGTAATTTGGGAAGATAGAAAACGGTTTTACGGAGGTTGTGCAGATGGACTTTTTGAAAGGTGCATATATGAAGGATAAATTGAGTTTTCGAAATGCAGAGCGTAAAGATGTTCCTTTGATTTTACAATTTATCAAAGAACTGGCAGATTATGAAGGAATGTTGCATGAAGTTGTAGCGGATGAAGCTACACTTGAAACATGGATTTTTGACAAACAAAAAGCCGAGGTAATTTTTGCTGTTGAAAACAGAAAGGAAATCGGTTTTGCATTGTTCTTTCATAATTTTTCTACTTTTCTTGGACGCTCAGGAATCTATTTGGAAGATTTGTATGTAAAATCCGAGTTTCGCGGAAAAGGATATGGTAAAGCTATTTTGAAAGAACTGGCGTCCGTTGCAGTAGAGCGAGGTTGTGGTAGGCTGGAATGGTGGTGTCTTGATTGGAATAAGCCAAGTATTGACTTTTATCTTTCGTTAGGTGCAGAACCAATGTCTGATTGGACGGTTTATAGGATAGCAGGAGAAACGCTCACAAATCTTGCAAAATATTAAATAATAAATGGAATTTACGAGAGAGTGTGGAAAAAATGGACTATAGAACAAAAGCAATAAATTGCTTGAAAAATACGGCATTACCTGTTCAGTTGAAATTGTTTAAAGAGTGTAATCACGATATGGAAACATATTGTCAGAAGTATGGTGAAACAGAGTTTTTCTTTGCAAAAGTAATTGAAACAGGGCGTGTTTATGAGATGGGCTATCCAAGATGCGTATGTCCGGAAGCAATGGCAGGAGGAAAGGAAGCGTCTTTTTGTGAATGTTCGCGACAGGGGATGATATATGTTTTGGAAAATATGATGCCGGAGA
>SVFS01000065.1 GCA_015056725.1 Lachnospiraceae bacterium
ACCTGCTCCGTTTCTGCATACAGCAACCGTTCCTGCTGAAGATGCCAAATCAACAGAAACCTTATCAATCTCAAAATCAGCTTTTGCATAACCAATTGCACAAAGAACACGTCCCCAGTTTGCATCTTCGCCAAACATCGCACATTTAAAAAGCGGAGAACAGATAACGCTCTTTGCTACAATAATACCTGTATCCAAATCCGGTGCAGAGCTTACCGTACATTCCAAAAGCTTTGTAGCGCCTTCCCCATCTTTGGCAAGCATCTTTGTCATCGTTCCCATTACAAGATATAATGCCTGTTTGAAGTGCTCAAAATCTTCACCTTTTTCCGTAATTTCCGGATTATGAGCGAGTCCGTTTGCCATAACAAGAACCATATCATTCGTAGAAGTATCACCATCTACACTAAGGCAATTATAAGTAATCTTAACAATTTCTGATAACGCCTCCTGCAACATAGCCGTCGAAATACTACAATCGGAGGTTACAAAATTAAGCGTTGTCGCCATATTCGGATGAATCATACCACTGCCCTTAGCCATACCGCCAAGTGTACAGATTTTTCCACCTGCTTCAAATGTAACAGCTACTTCTTTCTTCACTGTATCTGTTGTCATAATCGCTGTTGCCGCATCGGTATGACCTTCTTTAGAAAGTCCTGCCACTAACGGTATAATCGATTTGTGAATTGTCTCGATTGGAAGCACCTGACCAATTACACCTGTTGATGCAACTAATACCTGCTCTTTTGGTATATCCAATGTATCCGCTATATATTCACACATTAACGATGCCTTTTCTTCACCGTCTGCATTACATGTATTTGCATTCTTACTATTTACAATCACTGCCTTTGCCTTACCGCCGGTCATTTCCAAGTGCTTCTGACACACCAGAATCGGTGCACCTTTCACTTTGTTTGTTGTATAAACTGCAGCTGCATTACAAAGTTCTTCACTAACGATCAGCCCTAAATCATTTTTACTTTTATTTGGATTTAACCCACAGTTCAATCCACTTGCCTGGTATCCTCTGGCTGCACAAACACCGCCTTCTACGTACTGATAACCCTCGACCATCATTTTTGATACTTCTTTACTCATCTCATTCTCCTCTTGTCATTTCTGCTATCCTATTCTACCACTTTTCTAAAGAATTGGTAGTAGAAATAGCAAATTTTCCACCAATGCCCTCATGATATAGTATATTGTTTCTGTCGTATTTTGTCAATTCATTTAACTAAACATAGTGAAACTCTTCCATTTTACTGCATTTTCTGCTATTATTTATATATGAATAAACAAGTTAGAAATGCAGATTACACAAAACAATATAATAGAAAAATGCTTTTAAAACTTCTTTTAAAGGCACCTGCCAGTCGCGCAGAACTTGCGAGAGATATTGGTCTTACCAAAGCATCGGTATCAATTATGGTAGATGAATTACTGAGTAACAACATTCTTCAAGAGCTTGACTGTGAACACATTTGCCGCGGCAGAAAACCTACACCGTTAACAGTCAACCCCTGTGCTTTTTATGCCTTTGGTTTCTTCTTAAACCGTGAGGTATGTAAAGTCGGCATCGTAGGTATCGGTGGACAGTGCACCGAGCTTTTCTCACTTTCCGATGTCATCGGATATGCACCGTCTACAGTAATTGACATGGCTTGTCACGCAATCAATGATTACATGGATAAGCATCCACGAATCCGCAAGAAAATCCTTGGCGTAGGTATCAGCTGTCCCGGACGGTTAGATTTACAAAACGGAATTATTTTAAATCCACCCGGATTTGAATCCTGGCATGGTTATGCCATTTGTAATGAAATCACAAAACGGACCGGACTTCTTTCGTATGCATGTGATAATGCAGATGCACTTGCACTGTATAATTTAAGATATGGTTCCTGCAAAAATCACTCTGACTTCCTGCTATTACTCGTAGATACCGGTATTGGCTCCGGCATCGTTATGAAAAATAAAATTTACCACGGTGCAGGCAATGCATCCCCTGAACTCGGCCACGTATCCATTAAGTTCATGGGACGTCAATGCGGATGTGGAAACAAAGGTTGTCTGGAAGCATATGCTGCTATTCCGATGCTACTTGAAAACAGTCCATATAAGAATTATTACGATTTAATAACAGTAGCCAAAGAAGATAAGGATGCATATGATCTTCTTTCCTTGGAAGCTACTTATTTGTCAACTGCAATTGTGACAGCTTTAAATATGTTTGATTTAAAAACAATCTGCCTTGCCGGCGATATTATTACAGGCTTTGATTATTTCTCCCAAATGCTTCATGAGAGAATCAATCCTGTACTGGCAGTACAAAAAAAAGCACCGATACAGCTCCTTTGTGCTGATACCTCAGCAAATTACGAAACCATATCCGGTGCCAATGTTTTATTTAGTTCATATTTGGATTCTTCTTCCCTTACACTTCCCGGTTTATAAATGCTATCCAAGCGGAAATGCAAGATAAATCGGAGTATCCCATTCTTTTTGAGACATAAACTGTAGTGGTTTTTGATAAAAGCTGCTACAGTTTATTTCTTTCAGAATATAAGCCCCTATCTTTTCAAACTCTTTCCTTCCCAGTGTTGTCTCCATTACATGGAACACTCTGCTGCCATCTTTTTCTTCTGCAAAACCGGCCAGTAAGAATTCTTCTGTTTCATATGCAATACGATATATGAGTCCATTCAGCATTTTGATATTTTCCAATGCCCAATCAATATGTTCTGCATTCCAGGAAACAAATCCAGCCCCCGTATCTTCCAAATTTTTATTTAGTGTTCTCTCGCGCAATTCATAATATTCTATCGCCGTCTTAACTTCAGACAATTCTATTGCTTTTTCTTCTGTGTTTCCACCTATACTCCGGTTTTCTCCGTTTTCCTCTTTTCCTTCCTGCCACGGATTTGCCACATTATAAAGTTCCAAACCAAGCTGTCTGTAGTAAGGAATTACACCATCTTCCGGAACAAGGAACAATACCGCATCTGCTCCCAAATCATTTTTAATATTAGACAACAGTTTCTGAAACAGCTTCTTTCCTCTATACTCTTTTTTTGTCGCAACTGCATATAAATAATACGCTTCTACTGTTTCGGGCTCCCCATCCTTACGGTAGCACATCTTTGCCGGAAGCACATACGCAGCACTTACTATTTTATGATTTTCACGCCATACATACACGTTATTCTCTTTAAAGAAACGTTCTAAAAATTGCAGAATATACTGTCTGGAATCGCCAAACGCCTCCTGCCATAATGCTATCAGTTCTTCCTGATCATCACCTGTCGCGTATCCACTATTCCAATAAAAAACATTCGTTTCGTATTTGTCTATCATTTTGACAGGATGTCTGCGTCTTTTATACTCACGAAGTCCGGGAAGCCCTAAATCCTCTTGGAAATTCACATACGTGACGCCTTCCAGCATTTTCATAAATTCATATTCGAAATAATAAAATGCTCCATGAATTCTATTCACACTCTTTTTAAAAAACAGAAAACAGGTATCCCCTATTATTTGCGAAATTGCAAACATCTCAGGCTCATCTCCCAAATACATGATAGCACCTGTTAATCTATCCGTTAAATCGGTATCCAATAAATAATCAATTACCTTCCGTTCACATCCATACGCACATTTCTCACAATCATACCCTTTGCACCATTCATCTATAATCTCCATGATAACAGGTTTCGACGCTTTCCAGTCTGTAATCGGCACTACCGATGCTTCCGGATAATCTACTGCGATTTTATTTAAATCCCTGCGCTTTTTGGCGTTCTTACCTCCACTGATATCAATATATTCATCACGAAGATATACATAGTCACTTCGTTCTTCATGATAGTGAAAACTGTTTTTTAACAACGGAATCCGTTCTAATATCTTTTTATACTGTTCACTAATCGTTCCCAGCTTCATTGGAATGCCCAATTTCCGGAACAATTCTGCCACTTCATAAAATGCGGCTATCAGTTTATCATCCTCCAATGGAATAATAACCACATATACCCAGTCCACACTCATCTCTCTCGGTGTGGTTGCATTAAAATCAGCTTCTTCATCCACATAAGCCGCAATGACAAGACAGTCTTGTACGATTTTTACATAATATGGATATGTGTTATAGCAGTCCATAATTACATACGTCAGGTCCGAACACTCTACCTTCTTTTCATATGGCGCATATGTTTCATAGTCCATATCTGAAAACAGCCAAAAACCGGCTTTTTCCAATTTGCTTTCCAATTCCTTCTTCATATTTTAAACCAAAAACCCTTCTCATTATCGCTAACAAGAAGGGCATTCTCTACTCCTCATATTTTATCCGTTCCGGATTACTTAATTTATCTTTATACATGCTAGCATCTGCCTGCTCCAATACTTCTTTCCATGTATTTTGGTCTCTATCATATTTTGCATAACCAATTGCATACCTTACCGGTATAGAACGGTTTCTGTTGACTTTTTTACATACCTGCTCCACTGCATTCAGCATAGTCGCCTGCGTTTCGCTTCCCATATAGATTACCGCAAACTCATCGCCACCGATACGATATACATACCCATCTTCAGAAAAAGCATCCTGTAATATATATGCCATATCACGTATCAGTCCGTCTCCTGCCAAATGTCCGAACTTATCATTTGTAATCTTCAAATTATTAAGATCTGCCACATAATAATGTAATTCTTTTCGTTCCTGCAAAAATGACTGAATATCTATTTCATATCTGTTACGACTATAAACACCTGTCATCTTATCAATATATAAGTCCACGTTTGCATTCTGAAGCTTAAACTCTTCTAAACGTTCCATCACTTCATCAAACGATTTACAATCATCCGGATATTGAAAAGATGTTGAAAACTCCATGATTTCCTTATAATCCTTGGAAAGTTTCGGAATCCCTGTAGTTTTCAATTTTTTCTTACGTTCCCAACCGCTTCCTTTTACAAATACCAAAACATCATTTTTCAGATAGTACCCACTCATATGACGGAATTTAGTCATATATTTTGTACTTTCCTGCATGACCTTTTCAAGCAGTTCTTCATCCTGCTCCTCTGTTCTGAATACATACACAAAAACAGGTGTCGGTCTAGATAAGACATCATGCTCGTTTAAAGCTCTCCGCAATGCCATTTCGTTAAAGAGTCCTGTCTTCAAATCGATGAATTTCTCGGGATTTTCCATATGAAGATATATCCCAATAATAACCATCGTATATCCGAATTCAACAATCATAAAATCCGGCATCAACATTTGTATCACGATTGCAATAGACATAATCGTCATAGTTGTACGCATAGTATATGCCTTATGTTCTTCCAATATACTACGGCTTAACATATATCTGACAACAGACGCCACTGCTATTGCTATTGTCATAGTATGCACAATCCGTAATTTCATACCATATGAATATATTTCAAGTCCATATTCCACTTCAACCGGTGCCAACACCATAAGTAACGAAGCCACCACCAAACCAATTTCTGAAATAACGCGGTCTGCTTTGCATTTCTTCCTCATCGCCCATTCAATATGGATTAAGAAATACCGATATACCAAAAACGCAAACAGCATCGTAGTCTCCATAAAGAGATTAAAGCCAAAAACATAGATATCAGCATCTGTTGCCCCTTTGGCTACCTCATATAAGGTCGTAAAGAAGTCCATTATTAAATTAACCAGCGTCACTATCATAATCAAACAAAATACTCTTGACGCTTCTGTTGATGTTCTCTTATTCCTTTTATAAATAATCAAGATGTACAGAACAATAAACAAACACCCAAGCGGTGCTTTCAATACCGAAAACATATTTCTTTCCCCACGAAATCCCATACAACAAAAAAAGTGGCATTCAGCCACTTCTACTGCAGCTGGCAAACTTAAAAAAGTCCCTATAGCTTTGCGACACTGCCTCACGACAGCTGTGCCAATAATATATATATTTACTGTATCACATCTGTATTGCCATTACAAGAAAAAGAGTCTCGGATTGAACTCAAAAAGGATGATACTTTCGTATCATCCTTTTTTCAGAGCGCGAGACGGGACTCGAACCCGCGACCCCGACCTTGGCAAGGTCGTGCTCCACCAACTGAGCCACTCGCGCTTATCATGTATCTTGCATCCTTTTCCTTGACGCAAGTCATATCTTATCAAAGTATCTTACCTTTGTCAACTTTTTTATATCTATTTTTTTAATTATTTTTATTTATTCTATAATGTATTCTTTCGCGCCAAACGCTTTACCACTTCGACGCTTTGATGTACTAAATAAAATACAATTTTTTCATCATTTCAAATTGTATCTTCATTTTGTTAGGTATATAATACACCTGTATGAATTCAAGCCATATTTTTCTTTTTAAAGCTACACTCCTCATACAATAATCATATTAAAAGAGGTAACACTATGTCATTCGAATACATTAAATTATTACCAACACCTGATGAAATAAGAGTACAGTATCCGCTTCCTGCAAAACTCATTGAATTAAAAAGAAGACGTGATGCAGAAATCCGTTCTGTCATTACCGGTGACAGCAACAAATTCCTTGTCATTATCGGACCATGCTCTGCAGATAATGAAGATGCTGTATGCGACTATGTTACTCGTCTTTCCAAACTAAATGAAAAGGTAAAAGATAAACTGATTCTGATTCCAAGAATCTATACAAACAAACCGCGTACAACAGGCGATGGTTATAAAGGTATCATTCATCAGCCGGACCCGAATAAAAAAGAAGACTTCCTTGCCGGAATCATCGCAATGCGTAAAATGCATATCCGTGCCATCGAAGAATCTGATTTAACATGTGCTGACGAAATGTTATACCCTGAAAACTGGGGCTATGTATCTGACATTTTATCATATGTTGCCATCGGTGCACGTTCTGTAGAAGACCAGCAGCATCGACTTACGGTAAGTGGATTTGATGTTCCGTCCGGAATGAAAAATCCTACCAGTGGCGACTTTGCCGTAATGCTTAATTCCGTATATGCAGCCCAACAGCCACATTCCTTCATCTATCGTGGCTGGGAAGTTCAGACAAGTGGCAATAAGCTTGCTCATACTGTACTGCGTGGTGCTGTTAATAAACATGGACAGAGCATTCCTAACTATCATTACGAAGACCTTAATATGCTATTAGAAGCATACAATGAACGTGATTTAATTAACCCGGCTTGTATCATCGACAGCAATCATAATAACTCTAACAAGAAATACGAACAGCAGATTCGTATCGTAAAAGAAGTTATGCATAGCCGCAAGCTCAACAAAGACATCCACTCTCTTGTAAAAGGTGTTATGATTGAAAGCTACATAGAAGAAGGCTGCCAGAAAATCGGCGGAGGCGTATACGGCAAATCCATTACCGATCCGTGCCTCGGCTGGAAAGATACAGAAAAACTCATATACGATATTGCGGATTATGAGTAAATATTTGAATTAGAATCTAATAACTCCCACCAAATCATAGGCTATATACCTAAAATTTGGTGGGAGTTTTGGTTCATAATTGATGTACAAACAAAAGTCTTTACACATTTTCAATCTGCCAGTCAATCGGCTTCAGTCCGTTCTTTACAAGGAAATCATTGGTCTTACTAAATGGCTTGCTTCCAAAAAATCCACGATAAGCAGATAACGGGCTTGGATGTGGTGCTTCCAAAATCAAATGCTTTGGATTATTTAGCATGGATTTTTTCATCTGTGCAGGGCGTCCCCATAAAATAAATACCATTGGCCTGTCCTGCTCATTACAGATGCGGATACATGCATCTGTAAATTCTTCCCATCCGATTCCTTTATGGGAAGCTGCTGCATGTGCCCGTACCGTCAAAACAGTATTTAACATCAGTACACCTTGCTTTGCCCACTTTACCAGATATCCGTTATTCGGAATTTCACAGCCTAAATCATCACGTAATTCCTGATATATATTTACAAGAGACGGTGGAATATCTACATCCGGCTTTACCGAAAAGCAAAGCCCATGTGCCTGTCCATCGTTATGATATGGGTCCTGACCTAATATTACCACCTTTACATCCTTTAATGGTGTCAGATGAAATGCCGTAAAAATTTCATCTGCCGGTGGAAAGACCTGTTTTGTATTGTATTCCTCTTTTACCTTTTCAAACAGTTTTCTATAATATGGTTTTTGAAACTCTGCATTTAATGGTTGTAACCAATCATTGCTTATTGCTGCCATTTATTTCTCCTACTACAAGCGTACTGAAATACCTCTTCCCCGAAGATATTCTTTTACCTGTTTAATCTCCAGCTCTTTGTAATGGAAAAGAGATGCTGCGAGTGCTGCTTCTGCCTTTCCATCAATAAGTGCATCTGCAAAATGCTCTAATTTTCCGGCTCCGCCTGATGCAATAACCGGAATGGATACTGCTTCTGCAATCTGTCTTGTAAGCTCAATATCATAGCCTGCTTTTGTTCCATCACAGTCCATACTTGTCAGAAGAATCTCTCCTGCACCAAGCTTCTGTACTTTCATAGCCCATTCAACAGCATCAATTCCCACATCAATACGTCCGCCATTTTTATAGATATTCCAGCCACTTCCATCAGCACGTTTCTTGGCATCAATGGCTACTACTACACATTGACTTCCAAACTTATCAGCCGCCTGGGAAATCAACTCCGGTGTATTGATTGCTGATGAATTGATAGATATTTTATCTGCTCCTTCGCGAAGTAATTCTTTAAAATCATCTACCGTACGGATACCTCCTCCTACGGTAAATGGAATAAACACTCTTTCTGCAACCTTGCGAACCATATCCACAACAGTTTTTCTGGCATCACTGGATGCTGTAATATCCAAAAACACTACTTCGTCTGCGCCCGCTTTATCATACGCCGCCGCTATCTCTACCGGATCACCAGCATCCTGCAGGTTCACAAAATTAACACCCTTTACTACACGTCCGTTATTTACATCCAGACAAGGAATAATTCTTTTTGTATGCATCTTTTCTTTCTACTCTTTCCTAATCTCATTACATTTTGTAGGAAGTCTCATTCCATTTACACTTCCAAAAAATTTTTCAATATCTGCAATCCTACATCCGAACTCTTTTCCGGATGGAACTGACAAGCATATACATTTCCTTTCTGTACAGAAGCATCCGCCACATCACCATACTCTGTTATCGCTTTTACGATACTTCTGTCTGTTGCTTTTGCATAATAGGAATGTACAAAATATACATAGCTGTTTTCTTTAATTCCCTTGTACAACGTACCTTGTGATGGATATGTAAGTGAATTCCAACCAATATGCGGTATTTTCAAACCATGCTCTTCAGAAAAACGTACAATCTTCCCTTCTAAGATTCCAAGACCTTTTACTCCCGGTGATTCCTCACTTTCCTCGAATAAAAGCTGAAGCCCTAAACAGATTCCCAAAAACGGAGTTCCCTTTTTTATAATCTCCTTAATTACATCTTCCAGCTCATAGCTTCGAAGCTTTTCCATCGCATCACCAAAAGCTCCAACACCCGGAAGAATCACTTTGTCTGCTTTTAATAAAATTTCCTTTTCTCTTGTAACGACTACTTCTGCACCAAGAAGTTCAATTGCTTTTTGCACGCTCTTGATATTCCCTGCATCATAATCAATTATTGCTACCATTTAAATACTCCTCTTCTTCCGGAAGCATATCATCTAAAATAATTTTTTCTTCCTGTATCATTTCCGGCTCCTCACCGGGTCTTACATATGGTTTCCCATCTACAATATCCTGAAGCTGAAGATTATAAACATACAAATCTGTTTCTTCCAAAATAGCTTTTGCATCTTGCTGGGACAATCCAAAATCTGCATCCAGCAATTCCAGAATTTTATGGTATTCATCCGTTGCTTCACTTGTAATATAATCCAGTTTTCCACTTGCTTCAAGCTCTGAATAATAAGTAACTCCCTGCATTAAATCATCTAATGCTTCCAGCTTTTTGCCAAGCTTCACATGATTTTCATAAGTCTCTACTGCATGACTTAAACGTGTAATAATAGTTGCCTTTTCCATTAAAATTTTGTCAGATGCTTTCAGTTCATCTCCCTTAAACAATTCGTATGCTTTCTTATAATCACCTACGAAATATGCATCTCTCGCTTCTGTCATTTCCAGCATATTCATACCAACTGTTTTTAGAAGCACCACAATTGCAAGAAGAGTCAAGCATACCCATACGACAGATTTCACTTTCTTCTTGGAAACTTTCTTTGCAGGCTTTTCTTCTTCGTATACTTTTTTCTTCTTCTCTCGTTTTGGTTTTTTTGCCTTCTTCTTTTCTGATGTTTTTTCTTCTACTGCTTCTTCATCATTTTCACCATCAGCATTTGCTTCAGATTTTTCTGATTTATCCTTATTTTTTCGTTTCTTATCCTTTTTCTTTTTCGTCTTCGTCTTTGAAGAATCTTCTTCCGATAATTGTTCTAATACCTCTGTATTTTCATCACTCAACGTAATAATTGCATCATCAGGAATTGGCTCGCGTTCGTGCTCCTCTTCGTCTTCACCAAACAAGCTTTCTCCCATCTTTTTAAAGAAACCAGCTTTTTCAGAACGTTTTTTCTTCTTAGGCTTACTTTCTTCCTGGGCTATTTCTTCACGTTCCATTCCAAATATATCTATATCACCACTATCATCAGGTATGGAATCTTCCATCGTATCCGCCTCTTCAGATGCAGTTTTTTTCTTCTTATCTTTTTTCCTTCTACCTCCGAAAAGTTTTTTCTTTTCTTTCTTTGGTGTTTCTTCTATTGTATCCGCTTGCTCTGTTGCCTCATCTGCAACCGCTTCCATTGTATCAGCTGCAAACAAATCAAATAAATCTTCCATATCTGACTGTGAATTATCTTCCAATAATTCATGATTGTCTGATTTACTAAGCATCTCCTGAATATCCGCTAAATCTTCTCCGCTATTCTCTCCAAATAACGTTGCAAAATCAAGCGCATCATCGCCTGCAGTGGCTGCACTTGAAAAATCCATCTCCATTCCGCCTGCATCATCTGCACTCGAAAAATCCAGTTCCATTCCGCCTGTATCTTCATTTGCATTAATTCCCATCAAATCCATTATGGATGTATTCTCTGAAATATCTGACATATCCGTGAAATTCGGCATATCCACTGTCTCTGACATATCCATAGAACTCGACATATCCATTGTTTCTGACATATCCATAGGATTCGACATATCTATATCCGGTATATCAAAATCTTCAGGCATACTTGAAAAATCCAGTACAGAATTTTCCGAAAAATCAAATATTTGACTCAATGAAGTTGCTTCACCTGTTCCTCCAAGCGGTTCTTCCTGCAACGCCTTTAATGCATCTAGTCCGGATACAACCGTACCGGATGGTGCATGTCCATTATCATCATTCATCATTGATTTCAATAATTCTTCTAATCTTGCTTCATCAGAACTCATATTAGTTCCTCCAATTCCTATGGTCTATCAATTCCTATGATTCATCAATTCTTATGCTCTGCCAACCCTCATCTATACATCCTTTAAAAATGCAATCGGATTTTCTTTTACAGAAATACCTCTTTCCTGTATTTCCTCTGATAGCTGATATAATGTACTATGTACTCTAAAAAATTTTGATTTCTTATTATAGAAGCAAACCTTCTCCAGTGGCCATCGGATAATCGACGGAAACTCCATACCTACTCCAAGCTCTACAATACAAAGTTTCTTATTTACTGTGCCTTGCAACCACTGTGTATACAGCTTCCACTGATCGAGATAGCCCTCCTCATTGTATACAGGCTGTCCATACTGATTCAACACAAGTTCTTTCCCGCAGCACGGACACATCGGCTTCTGTATCTGACTAATATCACTTTTTCCCTCTATCCAATCCGTAACAGACTTCCAAAACATCTCATCAATACCATATAACTGTTTCTCACAGTTTCCTATACACTGCAGTTTTTCATATGTACCGCACGGATATGCTATTCTGTCCTGTTTTAATGTGGATTTCCGAAGTAAATCATCCGTACTTAATGAAATAATGAAATAATTCTTCCCTTCCAATAAATCCGCAAGTTTTCTGTAAGCTTGACATATTTCAGGATGATATTCTTCTGCTAAATAATATCTGATTAAAAATGGAATCAAATAATTCCACTCCTCATGCGTTTCCAAAAACTCGAGTTTTTCTGCAAAATTTGGAAATTCTTTTAACGTTCCAAGCTTCACCTGCATTTCACTTCCTATCCCTACAAACACAAGCTCCGCATCTTCTATTTCATTTCTTATATTACTATTCAAAACTGACATACTACCCCTATCTTACAATTGCACATATTTCTAATATTATAACAGAAACCTTTTTATATGTCACTTTCCATACACACAAAAAAAGAAAGCCTCTTACGAAGCTTTCTTTTTGTACCTATACTATAAAATATTATAAAACAAATTTATCTACAACACGAACAAGATTTCCGATTTCCGGTTTAGAAAGCTGTGCGTCTGCACCTAACGCCTCACCTTTCTTTCTCATTTCTTCATTTACTAAAGAAGAGAAAATAATAACCGGAATATCTTTTGTCTCATCATCCTCTTTCACAAGTTTTGTCAGTCTATGTCCATCCATAAGAGGCATTTCGATATCTGTAATAATACACTGAACATGCTCTTTCAATGTTCCGTTTTTCTTACAATCCTGAATGATATCATATGCTTCCTGACCATTCTTGGTATGAATCAAATTGTAATAACCTGCTTTTCTAAGAGATTCTACAATCAGTTTATTTAAGAGAGCCGAATCTTCTGCAATAAGAATCGGAACATCATTTCTCTTTCTTTCACCTAATTCATCAATTTCTGTAACTTTAAGTCCTGTTTCAGGATTAATATCAGAAACAATCTTTTCGAAGTCAAGAATGATAATTAATTTATCATCAAATTTGATAATTCCTGTTGCAACACCATCCTCTGTTGTATTTACTGTTGAATCCGGTTTGATAATATCTTTCCATGACACCCTGTGGATACCAACAACATTATCTACATGAAAAGCAATATTCAATTTATTAAAATTCGTAACAATAAATAAACCTTTATCGTTTGACACACCTCTCTGCAAGCAATTCTTTAAATCAATTGCAGTAATCATTGTCTCACGTGGCATAAAGATTCCTTCAATACTTGGATGAGCATTTGGAACCGGAGTAACTTCCTGATATGGAATAATTTCTCTTACTTTCGCAACATTAATACCATATGCATTTCCATCAAGAACAAATTCCAATACTTCTAATTCATTCGTTCCATTTTCTAATAAAATCTTTGTATCCATGTTTCACCTCGCCAAATATATTATGTGCTATCCCATGTCATATAACCTTACCAAGATTATATCACAGCATTTCACAATTTGGTACAAAAAAAACAAAAAAAAAGAAGCTTTTGCTTCTTTTTTGGTAAATTTCATCATATTTTAAATCATACCTTCAAAACCGAACACTGATTACATCCTATTTCCTATCTCTAAGCCTTTTCAGGATAAGCCTTCGACCTATTAGTACTTATCAGCT
>SVFS01000066.1 GCA_015056725.1 Lachnospiraceae bacterium
ATTTGCGCAGAAAATGTGACCGTGCTATAATACGTTTGTGATTTGCACAGAGAGGATTTAGTATGGGAAACGGAATCAATGTATCAATTATATATGGTTTGATTGCGCTATTATCATTATTGCTTGCAAGCGGATATCTGGTGCTTGTGCGTGAAAAAGAGAACTGGCTAATCTGGCTGTACTTTTCGGCGTTTATTGCAAATCTTGGTTACTTTGCATTATCTGTTTCCAAAGCGCTTGAAGAAGCACTTCTTGCAAACCGGCTGGGATACCTTGGCTCAGTATTTCTTCCGCTCTGCATGCTGATGGCACTAGTCAAAGTGTGTAAATTGGAGATGCCTCGTATCATGATGTACATTCTGATTGGAATCAGTATGGTCATTTTCCTGATTACGGCGACACAGGGCTATCTGAATTGGTATTATAAAGAAGTTTCCTTTACCATTGTGGATGGCGTTGCAAAATTAGAGAAAGTATATGGGCCGCTTCACAAACTATATTATGTATATCTGTTTCTGGCTTTTCTGGCGATGATAGGCGCGATTTTTATGGCGCTTCTCAAAAAGAAAATAACATCTTATGCACATGCAGGAGTACTTGCAGTCGTAGTACTTTTCAATATATTGATATGGCTGGTAGAGCAGTTTGTCAAAACCGGATTTGAATTTTTGTCCGTATCATATGTGATGAGCGGATTGCTACTATTGTTTTTGTACAGCATGATTCAGGATTATGATAAGCTGATTGAACAGTTCAGGAATAGTGAAAAGGAAGGACCGGTATTTGATTTTGAAAAGATAGAGAACGAATTACCGGAGATGGGTACGCTGTCTAACCGTGAAAAAGAAGTTTTCCAAATGCTTCTCACAGATAAGAAACGAAAAGAGATTGCGGATGAACTTTGCATTACGGAAAATACCGTTAAGAAGCATACGAGTAATATTTTTGTTAAACTGGATGTTTCGAGCCGAGCGGAGCTTTTGAATAAAATAAAGAGTATATAAAACGATAAAAAAACGGATGTTACAACCTATATTTCATGAAGAAATAGGGTTTTATAACATCCTTTTTTCATGTTAAAATATAGTACCCTTATATGGGTACTTTTATTACCCCTTGTGGGTAGTGAATAGGGGAGTAAAAAGTATTATACTACATATTGTGTAATATTCGGAGGTCGATATGAAGAAAAATTTGAAACAGATATGGATAGCATTTATACCGGTAATAATTTTCATACTTTCGGTTTTGTTGATGCCATTTTATTCGATAGAAGCAAGACTTAGCGATGCACTTTATGCACAGCTAAACGGAACAAACAGACATATCAAACTGATTACGGTAGATGAAGAGACGCTGGCTGAATACGGAGACTTTACAAGCTGGTCCAGAGAAAAAAGTGCGGAGTTAATTGAACTGCTTTATGAAGATAAAGAACTTGCACCGGCAGTTGTGGGAATGGATTTTTTGTTTGTCAGTGAGGCAGATGAAGAAGCAGATGACAGACTTGTAAAAGCATGCAATACGGGGAATGTTGTGTTTGCATCAAACCTTGTATATCGGGGCATGACAAAACAGGACGAGGAAGGAGCAAGATATTTTGATTCCTGGAATGTAGAGATGATAGAAGAACCCTTTGAGGCACTTTCGGAAGTGACAGAAAGCGGTTTTGCAAATGTACATATCGCAGAAGACGGATGTGTACGATATACGAAAGTAGCAGATTCTTTTGAAGGAGCGTCAAAAGGTAGTTTTGCGTATCGTGTTTATGAAAGCTATGCACAGGCACAAGGTCTGGTAAAAGCAGACATCCCGAAAAGTGACAGCAAAGGAAAGTTTACATTCTTTTACTCCGGTGAAAATGGCGAGTATGCACATTTTTCCATGAAAGATGTTTTGGACGGAACCATTCCGAAAGAAGAATTCCGTGATTGTATTGTTTTAGTGGGAGCATATGCGCCGGGCTTTCAGGATGCTTATGTATCTGCCATAGAGCGTGGTACACCGATGTATGGTGTGGAAATCCATGCCAATATTATTCAGGCTCTGATGGAAGGAAAGACAGCAGTAGCACTGCCTGTATGGATATATCTGCTGATTGGTGCGATTATCGTATATGCATATTTCCTGTTGGCACAGAGACAGAAGCTGATTCCGGTGATATTAGAGGCAATTGCGTTGTCGGGAATACATATGGCAGCAGGGCGCATTCTTGCGAAAAACGGTTATACTATGCCACAGCTGTATTTCCTGCTTATCCTGTTTTTCATAGTGATTTATTTCATCATTGAAAAATATTTCATGGAAAGATTCAGACGAAGAAAAGTACTTTCTACTTTCAAAAAATATGTAGCACCACAGATTGTAGATAAGCTTGCAAAAGATGGAGAGTTTACATTAAAGCTTGGCGGAGAAAAGAGAAGTATAGCAGTTCTTTTTGTAGATATCCGCGGTTTTACACCGATGTCAGAAAGCTTACAGCCGGAAGAAGTGGTAAGCATTTTGAATGAGTATCTGGCATTAACCACAGCATCCGTTTTGGGCAATGAAGGAACTCTGGATAAGTTTATCGGTGATGCCACAATGGCAGTCTTTAATGCACCGTTCGATTTAGATGATTATGTGTATAAAGCAATTCTGACCGCACTTGCCATCAGGGATGGCTCGGATAAACTGGCAGAAAGATTGCAGGAACAGTTTGGCAAGACCATTAGCTACGGTATCGGTGTAAACTTTGGGGAAGCGGTTGTTGGTAATATAGGTTGTGAATTCCGTATGGATTATACAGCAATCGGTGATACGGTTAATACAGCAGCCCGTTTGGAAAGCAGGGCAAAAGCCGGTGAAATCCTGATTAGTGAAGCAGTATATCATGAAGTGGAATCCCGTATTACGGCAGAGCCGGTAGGAGAAATGGAATTAAAAGGAAAGAGCAAACCTGTTAAGGTATATCGTTTGATTGACATTAAGGAGAACTAGAATGAAACGGGATTGGTTGATTATTCCGGACTTTGACAGATTGTCAGAATCCTTGGAATTGTCGGATAGGTATGGAGCCGCTTTTGAATATAATGATTTTTTTCAGCCGGAAGTATATTGTGATGAAAAGGAAGTAGAGAAAAGGATTGAGGTATATAAATCGCTTCCAAGAGATCGGAGCAAGGATACATTGCATGGAGCATTTTTGGATTTGTCGATAGCCAGTAAAGATGCATATATCAGAAAATACAGCTGGGAAAAGATGGAGCAGTCTGTGAAGATTGCGGTTGAATTAGGTGTAAAGGGTGTTATATTTCATACAGGTTTAATCGGTGGACTGGAGGTAGAAACGTATATAGGAAATTGGCTGCAAGAAGCCGAGAGTGTGATACGCTGCTTATTGGCTAAGTATCCCACTATAGAAATATATATGGAAAATACCTTTGAGAAGTCCCCGGTTAACCTGTTGAAATTAAAGGAACGCCTAAAAGATATAGATAGATTTTCATTGTGTCTGGATTATGGACATGCGTGTCTGACAGAAACTTCTGAGGAGTTGTGGGTAGAAGAGATGGCAGATGCGATAGGGCATATTCATTTGAATGATAATGACCTGAAATCCGATCTGCATTTAGTGCCGGGAAAAGGTATGATTGATATGGTTCATTTCAAAAATCTGTTGGATACATATCATATAAAAGTACCGGTTTTATTAGAGATAACGGATATCGATGATCAAAAGCAAGCGTTAAAATATATGAATACATTATAGAAATATACTATGTCATATGAGGGAAAATGATAAAGGGGAAAACATGAATTACCAAGAGAACATTACGAAAATACTGGATACGGGAATTGCCTTATCCAAGGAAAAGAATCGCACGAAGCTGTTGGATATGATTATTGACAGTAGCATGGAAATTACGAATTGTGACGGCGGAACATTATACATTTTGAAAGAAGATGGACTTCACTTTCATGTGATGAAAACCATATCCATGAATGTGGATAAAGGCAAGAACGGCGAAGTGATTGATTTACCGCCTGTTCCGATGAAAGAAGAGAATATTTGTGCATATACGCTGTTACATAAAAAGACTTTAAATATTAAGGATGTTTACACAAGTACAGAGTTCGACTTTTCGGGGCCGCGTCGTTATGACCAGATGACAGGTTACCATACGCAGTCCATGCTGACGATACCGCTACTAAATCAGGAAGATGAGGCGGTAGGAGTATTACAGCTGATTAATGCTTTGGATGAAAAGGGAGAAGTAATTGCTTTTGACACTTCTTTGGAACATGTGATTTTATCGTTGGCATCTCAGGCGACTATAGCAGTATCCAATATCAAATATCTGGAAGAAATCAAGGACCAGATGTGGTCCTTTACCGAAGCGATGGCGGAAGCAATTGACAACCGTACACCATACAATGCCAATCATGTAAGAAATGTGGCTGTGTATGCAGGAAAAATCGCAGATTATATGAATGAGCTTCATGCACAGGGAAAAGAAGAAGACTATTTCGATGAAAATCGAAAAGAACAGCTGTTGTTGTCGGCATTATTACATGACTTAGGCAAGATGGTAATTCCTACAAAGGTCATGAATAAAGCAACACGATTGGAAGACAAGCTTACGGATATTGAGAAACGCTTTGAACTGTTTGTCTTGAAATATAAAGTAGCATTGCTGGAAGGCAACATTACAGAAGAAGTATACCAGGATAAAGTGAGCAGACTGGAAGAAATCTTAGAACTGGTACAGAAAGTAAATAACAGCGGATTTTTACCGGATGAAACGGAAGAAATGTTAAGAAAAGCATTTGAACTTTCCTATAAATGCGAAGAGACGGAAATACCATATTTTACAGAAGAAGAAAAGGAAGCACTTCTGATAAAACGTGGAACATTGACGGAAAAAGAACGTGTGATTATGGAAAGCCATGTGGATGTGACAGAGAAGATTTTAAGCAAGGTTCACTTCAATGCGAATTTCAGCGATGCACCACGTTTTGCGGTAGAACATCATGAATGCTTAAATGGTATGGGATATCCGAAGAAGATAAAAGGAGAGGATTTATGTCTAGAATCCCGAATCCTTGCGGTGGCAGATATATGCGATGCACTTCTTGCAACAGATAGACCATATAAAAAACCGCTTCCGAGAGAAAAAGCATTTGACATCTTATATGATATGGCAAATAATGGACGTATTGACGGAAAAATCGTGCAGTATTTAGATGCATGTTTAGTGTAAGAAAAGAGGGAAATCATGAATTTACTAAAATCTACAAAAGGAAAAATTGTGACAGCAGTTGCCGGTACTGCTGTGGTGGCAACAGTTGTCGTAGGAGTTCTCATGACAAAAGAGGAGAGCTTCCGTACCGTAGCAGTTGAGGAGTTAAACGGTACGACAATCGTAACAACAGAAGGAAAAGAAGCTGATGCGTATGAAGGGATGCATTTGTATTCCGGAGACGATGCGAAAGTACAGCAAGAGTCCGATATGACACTTGTCATGGATATGGATAAGTATGTATATGCAGAACCGGGGACACATTTTTGGTTAGAATGTGCAGGCAGTGCAGATAAGAGTGAAACGGTCATTCATCTAGAAGAAGGTTCTGTGCTAAACCGTATTAAAGATAATTTAAATGCAGGCGAAGTGTATCAGGTAGATACACCAAACTCGACGATGGCAGTGCGTGGTACCGTATTCCGTGTAACCGTATACCGTGGCGAGGACGGATTGGTCTATACGGATTTGGAGGTGTTTGAAGGCGAGGTACAGGTAGACTTAAAGACGGAGGATGGAGAGTATAATGGTGTGTCCGAAACGTTCGGTCCGGGTGAAAGAGCCCTGATTCGTGGTAATTCTGACTTCTCTGAATTTGTAACAGGAGAAGGTAACACCATAAAATTACCGATTGATTACAAGAAGATACCTCAGGGAACAGCGAAAAAGTTAGTTTTCTATATTGAAGACGGCGAAGTTTTGTGTATTGAAGAAGAGTTATTAAAAGATTATACCACTCTGGAAGATCATAAGATGGAAAGAGTGACCGGACAGGATGCAACCTGTACGGAAGATGGCTATGAAGAAGTTGTATGTACTGTTTGCAAAGAAGTGACAGAGACGATTGTACTTCCGGCATTGGGACATACAAGTGATGAATGGGTAATTGATACAGAAGCAACCTGTGAAGCAGATGGACATAGGCATAAAGTTTGTACGGTATGTGGAGAAAGCTTTGATGAGGAAACTATCGCAGCACTTGGACATATTTCTTCTGCACCGGTTATAACAACAGCAGCTACCTGTACAACAACAGGACTTCAAAGCATAATATGTGAACGTTGCGGACAGGCTGTTGAAAATATGGAAATCCCGGCACTTGGACATACTCCGGGGGCATGGCAGACAACCGTAAAAGCATCCTGTACATCTGCAGGTACTCAGGTGCAGATTTGTAGTGTATGTAATGAGACCGTTGCAGTAAATACAATAGCAGCGACAGGACACAAGTGGGGGTCTTGGCATAAGGCAAGCTCCGGCAGTTGTACTTCCAGTGGTAAAGACCGCAGAACCTGTGATGCCTGTGGAGCGAGTGAGACAAGATCGAATTCTTCCGGCGGACATAGCTGGGGCGAATATGTGACAACAAAAGAAGGAAACTGTACGGAAAATGGAGAACAGACACGTACTTGTAGTGCCTGTGGAGCAACAGATACAAAAACGATTGCGGCAAGTGGACAGCATCAGGTGACAGATGGAGAGATTATACATGAACCAACTTGTACAGAAGCAGGTGGGACATATCAATTTTGCTATGGCTGTAATCAATGGATATTAACAGAAGTAGGGCTAGATCCACTAGAACATGATGTAATCATTACGCATACATATTCTCAGGGTGTTTTGACCTGTACAAGGAAATGTGCAAGAGATACTGAAGCCATGCCATGTGGATATGGAGGAATGGTTGTGGATTCCCAAGCATATCCAATGCCGGATATGCTGGAAGGAAATGAATGTCCAATGTGCGAAACAATAATAAATGCGGATATATTTCTACAGTAAAGTATATTAAGGAGAGCTTTCCAAAAAGGCACGAGCCATCGTGCCTTTTTGGCATATTGGGTGTATAATCAACAATAAGAGATATGATGATAATATAGTGGAATAAAATGGGGAACAGGAATGAAAATCTTACAAAAGAAAAACGATGACATCAAGAAATATATCGAAAATCAGGAATATATAGCAAATATATATGTCATGCGATGTACTACGGTAACGATGCTGGTTTATCTGCTTACCTTTTTACTGAATCTGGTAGGTGTTTTTGTGATTGACAAAAAGCTGATGTTACAGGGGTTTGTATCGGCACTAGTTATTTATGGGGTGGTTGTTCTGGCGTATAATACGCTACCACTGACGGATGGACGTATGAAGTATTTTATGATTACTGCGAATATCTTTTTGTTTACGGTTGCAGGGGTATTTATTACGTATCATGTTGTGCTGACGCCATTACTTGGCTTTTTATATGCGACGCTATATTCTTCTAAAAGAATACTTAGATTTACTTATGTCCTGACAGTTATCAGTACATTTGTGATTGTATACGGTGGATACTATTTCGGACTGTGTGATGCGAATATGGCACTTTTGACGACAGGGACGTTACAGTCATATTCTGCAAACGGACAATTTGCATTGACACAGATAAATACGAATCCCGGAATGACACTTCTTCTCTTTTTTGTACTTCCACGTTGTCTGATTTATGCAGCATTTTCCTTTGTGTGTAGCAATTTATTCAAAATTGTAAGTGGCAGTTTGGAGAGAGCGAAGCTTTCTGACGAACTGGAAAAGGCAAAAGAAGAAGCAGAAAATGCAAACCGTGCAAAATCCCAGTTCCTCGCAAAGATGTCTCATGAAATCCGTACACCGGTTAATGCCATTTTGGGCATGAACGAAATGATACTTCGTGAAAGTACGCAGGAGGAAGTGCAGGAATATGCAATGGATGTAAAGAATTCTTCTGCTGCGTTACTGAGTATTATCAATGATATATTGGATTCTTCCAAAATCGAGTCGGGAATGATGGAAATTGTAGATGTGTATTATGAAATGGGAAGCTTTCTCAATGACTTGTACAATATGATGATTGTACGTGCGAAAGAGAAGGGATTGGAACTAATTTTCGACATTGATCCGGCTATTCCTGCAGAATACTATGGAGATGATAAAAGAATCCGCCAAGTGCTTCTCAATATTCTCACAAATGCTGTCAAATATACGAAGCAGGGAAGTGTGACCTTGAAACTGAGTTGCACGCTTCAAGGAGAAAATGCGGTCTTGCATTATGCCGTAACCGATACAGGAATTGGTATTAAACAGGACGATATAGGAAAGATATATGATGCATTCAGACAGTTTGATGTTTCTAAAAACAGAAACGAAGAAGGAACCGGGCTTGGAATGAATATTGCCCAACAGTTCCTAAAACTGATGAATAGTGAGCTTTTCATAGAAAGTGAATATGAAAAGGGAAGTACGTTTTCGTTTGACTTAATACAGAAGATTGTTAATGCTGAGCCACTTGGAGACTTTAGAGAAAGAATCTTGAAAGCATCAGAAAGTGCGAATTACAGAAGTGCTTATACTGCACCGCATGCAAGGATTCTTGTGGTTGATGACTATCAGATGAATTTAAAGGTTTTCCGTAATCTACTGAAAGAAACCCAGATGCAGATTGTCGAAGCAGAAAGCGGAATGGAATGTCTGGAACTATTAAAGAAGCAGGATTTCCATATGGTATTTTTGGATCATATGATGCCGGAAATGGATGGAATAGAGACGTTAAATGAAATACGTGCTCAGAAGCTATGCGAAAATGTTCCGATTATTATGCTGACAGCTAATGCGATTGTAGGTGAATATGAAAAGTATATTAAAATCGGATTTGATGAATTCTTATCAAAACCGATTATTCCGGAAAAACTGGATGCGGTAATTTTAAAGTACTTACCATCGGATATTGTAGAGAATGGAAAAATTATTGAAAAAAGTTATATATCAAATCAGACAAACGATACGATGCAAGAGCAAGGCATGAGTTTACATATGGATAAAATAGAAGAACTGAAACAAAAATTAACGAAATTGGATGTGGATATGGGTCTTATGACTTGTAGCGGTGATGTAGATTTTTACAAAGAATTATTACAGGATTTTGTAGAAAGACCGATTAAAGAGGAATTGATAGAGTATCTGACCCAACAAGATTATAAAAATTATTGTATCCGCATACATGGTTTTAAAAATACAGCTTATTCTGTAGGAGCAAAAGACTTGGGGGATTTGTCATATAAGATGGAACAGCTTACAAGAGAGTCTCTGCCGCAGGAAATAGCTGACTTGCAAAAAGAATTCTTTGAACAATATGATGCAATATGCATACAATGCGTAGACGTGATAAAATAATAATAAATTATGAGAGCGTACCAAAGAGGGCATAGGCAATAATATGAAGAAAGATAATCGTTATATTCAAATTCCGGCAAATATATTGTTAGGGATAGCAATTGTATTCTTTTTAATAGGAATGTTTGGAAAAGCAACAGATGCAGAAGCAAATGTTGGAAGCTTTGATACCGTAAAATACAATGAAGATTGGACACTTATCCGGGACGACAGTAATGAGCAGATAACACTACCAATGGTGATTTCAAGCCCAAAAGGAGAAGTAGTAAGAATAAAAAACGAGTTGCCTGATGACTTAAAAGGAGGCATGCGGATGTTCTTGCGTTCTTCCATGCAAGATACCAGAGTTTATGTGGATGGGACTTTACGTGAGTGTTATGAAGCAGAGGCTTTTGATTATGTGGGAGCGTATATTCCAAGTGCTTATATTATGGTGGATTTGACAGAAAAAGATGCAGGAAAAACCGTAGAAATCCAACTGACAACTCGAAAACAGGGAAGACTAAATGAAATTAGTTTAGGTTATGGAAATAATGCATGGTATTCTGTATTAAACAGAAATATTCCGGTAACAGTTGCAACAATTGTTGCAATTATTGTGGGAGTTTTGGCTTCTGTTACATATTTCTTTATGAGGAAGACCATTAAAAACAGCAAAGCCATTCTATATTTAGGACAGGCAATGGTAATCATTGGTTTGTGGATTTTGAGTGAGTCAGAAATCAGACAGTTGATATTTAAAAGACCGTCCTATAGTGCTTTTTTTGCCTATATGCTTATTGAATTGATTGCCGGATTTATTGCAATGTATTTTGATGAAATACAAAAACACAAGTATACAAAAGTCTATACAATTGTGGAAATACTGGTGTTTGGTCAGGCAAGTATCAATTTGGTTTTACGGTTCGCAGGAGTTGCGGAATTCCATACCACATTGATTTATTCACATGTTTGGATGGCACTTGGAATTGCGGTAGCAATTGCAACGGTTATTATAGATTTAAAATCAGGCAGGATAAAAGAATATTCGATTTCAGCCTGGGGGATGCTGCTATTCCTTGTGTTCTGTATTTTTGAAATATTTAGTTTCTATTTCTGGAATTTCTATATCGTTGGTGCATATATGTGTGCGGGATTGATTGTTCTATTGATTGTAACAATTGTCCAGATACTTACTGATGAAATAGAAAAAATAAAAGGCAATGTGGAAATGGAAATGTTCCAGCAGGAATTGGAGAGAAAAGTAGAGGAACAGACGATAGAACTCCGGCTTCAGCAGGAAAAAGCTAAAAATCTTTTTATACAGACGATAACAGCACTTAGTGAAGCGGTGGATGCGAAAGACCGTTATACCAGCGGACATTCTAAGCGCGTTGCCCAATATGCAAGACTGATTGCGGCTAAAATGGGTAAGAGCAAAGAAGAACAGGAAATGATTTATCGTGCAGGGCTATTGCATGATGTGGGAAAAATCAGGGTACCGGCAGATATTATTAACAAGCCGGGAAAACTGACTGACGAAGAATATAATATTATAAAGATTCATCCGATAACAGGATATCGGATTCTTGAAGGTATTACAGATGATAATTTTATTGCAATAGCAGCAAAATATCATCATGAAAGATATGATGGAAAAGGATATCCAAATGGATTGATCGGAGATAGGATTCCGGAGGTGGCGAGAATTCTCGGTGTGGCAGACGCGTATGATGCAATGGCAAGCAATAGAAGTTATCGTAATGCACTTCCGCAAAATATTGTTCGTGAAGAAATTAAGAAATGTAAAGGTACACAGTTTGATCCGGCTATAGCGGACATTATGCTCCGGATGATTGATGAGGATAAAGACTATAGTATGAAACAGACGGATTCTATGCAGAGAAAAATACTTACGGTAGATGATGAACCGATGAATAATAAAATAATTGCACATATCATGCGCGATGAGCCGATGTATGAGATTATTACAGCAACAGGCGGACGGGAAGCTCTGGATATATTAGAAAATCAAACGTTTGACTTAATACTGTTGGATGTAAAGATGCCTGATATGGATGGTTTGGAAACGTTAAAATTAATTCGTGAAAAATACCGTACTCCGGTAGTGCTTATGACAAGCGATAAAACACTGGATATTTCTACCGGATTTTCCGAACTTGGCTGTGACGATTATATTACAAAACCGTTTTTGCCGTTATTAATCAAGGAAGTAATTCATATGATGACAGAGCGGACAGAAATGACAATGGATGTATAATAGGGGATTAGATATAGAAGAAGGAACGCATTAATCGCGTTCCTTCATTTCTTTTTTATGTTGATACATATTTTCATCTGCTTCATTAACAATATCACTTAAGGATTTCTGTTTGCCATTCCAAATGGCATATCCGGATGCAACCGATACATCATAGGGATAAGCAGGTTCTTTGTTGATTTCTGCAATGTTAGTAGTTAGTGCTGATTCGGCTGCTAAAAAGCGTTGCTCTGCGTCTTTTTCTAACGAGATGATTACAAATTCATCGCCACCGATACGGTAGCATTTGGAAAAGGCAGAAAAATGTTTTTCTAATAAACGTGCTACCAGGATTAATAAATTGTCTCCGGAAGAATGTCCGTATTTGTCATTAATCGGTTTTAAATTATTTACGTCAAAAAATGCAATCAGTACACTTTCAGGTTCCGTTTTTTTATACTCGTTCAAAGCTTCGATATAGGACGTACGGTTTAATAACTCTGTTAAACCGTCTTGGTATGCCAGCTTTCTTAACAGTTCTGAGCGGATATTTTTACGGTATTCAATCAAAAAGTTGTCTATAAGCTGTATTGCTTCAAAACACATGAAAAGCAGTGCTCCGATTCGTGTGCAGAAGGAGCTATCCATAAAGAGTCCGTATTCCCACAAAAGAATGTCGGAAATAGCACCGATACAAATGCATGCAATACCTGCGGTGGTATAAGGGTGCAATGTTTTTGTATATCGGAAGGAAATGACACTGCAGGTGATGAACCCGGAAATTCCTAAAATATATGCTACATGTGTCAGACGTATGGTCTGGTGATAATCCATAATCCCTGTAATGGACAAGGTATACGAAAGAATAAAATCCACTATGGAAAAGATACAAACGCTTAGAAGTATTTTCCTACAGGATGGAGGATTTTTATATATTGTAGTAAAGAATAACAGTAATGGAATCAAAATTAAACGCATAAACATTTCGGATATAACATGAATGATATGTGCATTTTGAAATAATTCCTGTAACAGTTTTCCGTCAGTCAGCATAAACATACCGATGCAAAAGGCAAATAAGCCAAAATACAATAGCTGTGGACCTTCGGTGTATTTTCTCCACATAGGAAAGAAAAAGAAAATAAAAATCAGACCTATAAAAATAATAATAGCACTAATGCAGATACTAAAAATACGCCCACCAACGTTATCTGACAGGATATTCATTCCATTTCCAAGCTGGATGCTGATGATTTTTCCATGTCCGTCATGATATGGATTGTCCATCACTATAGTAATATCTTTGTTACTATCGGAAACATCCAAAGGAATTTGCACATAATATGCACCGGGAGTATATCCAAATAGCCGCGGATTAAAAACCTTGGTCTGATAAACGCAAACATCTGCTTTATAAATTGTGAGATTTACTGTTTTTGCATGCAGATATAGAATATCATCTTCCTGTAATTGAGGCAGAGTAGTATGGACTTTTATGACACCGCTTATTTCTGATAAATCAGCAGGAGTACCATCTTCTGTATACCATTCGGAAGAAAAGTCACGGTAATTATGGTTTTTCTTCTCAAAGTTTTCACTATTTAGTAAAGCGAAAAGGATGGTTCCG
>SVFS01000067.1 GCA_015056725.1 Lachnospiraceae bacterium
CTACGATTTCTCCGGCATCCGCTTTTAACGAAACATGATCTACCGCGTAGAAATCTTCTTTTTTGGACTTCTTTCCCTGCCGTACGGTCCGTTCAAACTGCTTACATAAATTAACTGCTTCAATCATCATTTTCCCCTTTATCACAAAATATTTCCATCTATCATATAAAAAAAACGTCTTTGTTCCAATCTATACTTGCAACAGAATCACTCCATGCGCGGGAATCTCGCAAACCTTATCCTGACACAGCGATTCTCCTGACCAAATCTCAGTTACATCCTCAAATGACTCATCTACCAGTTGCATTGGTACCGGCTGTTTTTCGAAAGAAATATTGAAAACAGCGGTATATTTATGGTTCTCTGATTCCGTCTTCCAAATGATAAAGGTATCATCCCTGTAGACTTCACGCGCATCTCTTGTTTCCTTCATCATCCGGTAAAGCGGTTCTTTTGTCAAAAGTTCCATTGTTTTTTCATCTAACTTCGTTAATTCGGCTCCCAGCATCAAAGGTGAACGGAAAATACACCACAAAGTCATCATTGTCTTTTGCTCATCAAATGTAAAATAGGTACTTCTCTCATTTCCGAATCCCTTACCAAGCATCCCAAGAGGAAGCATATCACAATCCGGATATCCGCCGTCCGTTACATAGTCCTGCCAATTTTTGCATCGGTCAAACATATCCCTAAGCGACTCCCAATGATCCCAAAAATCATCCGTAATTCGCCACATATTAGCATTTTCACGGTAAAAATCATGTTCCTCTACAATGGCCGGACCCGGAGATAAACTCAGTACAATATCCCTTCCGCATTTTTCAATTGCTTTATGCAGCATCTCTATCTCTGCCTTACTGGACTTTGCATCCATTCTGCAGATATCATCACATTTGATGAAATCAACGCCCCATTCCGCATACAATTCCAGCAGGGAATCATAATATTCCTGTGCGCCCTTTTCATTCGGATTCACACCATACATATCGGGATTCCACATACAAATGGAATAAGGATCGGCAATAACATTGGCTGTTATATCAGTGCCCTTTATTTTTGTTCTCTTATATGCGGCAAGACGCGGAATTCCTCTCATAATATGAATTCCGAATTTCAGTCCCAAACTATGTACATAATCTGCCAACGGCTTGAATCCCTTCCCATCGCAGGAAGATGGAAAACGTCTTGTATCCGGTAACAATCTTGAATACTCGTCCATTTCTATTTTTGCAAAAGGAACATACTGGAATTTATCTCTTTGCTGACCGGCCTCGCAGGAATACCATTCAATATCGACAACAATGTATTCCCAGCCATACTCTTTTAAATGTTCTGCCATATAATCCGCATTGGCCTTAACCTGTGCCTCATTTACTGTCGTATCATAATAATCGTAACTGTTCCATCCCATTGGCGGTTGATTTAGTATCATTTTGTGGGTTCCTTTCGAAGATGTTTCTATATGTTATTACTATTTTACCATAAAACAGTAACCTTTTTTAGAGAGTAAAAGAAGTAATTTTTCATAAAAATGTCTACATATTATATCTTGAATATTTTTATCTCACATATTATAATGAATATAAAGAAAGAGAAGCAACCGCCCACAAAGTGGTTAGCCTCGTAAATGGTTATTTAATAAGCCACTCAGTCCGGCCAAGACAGGAGTGGCTTATTTATTTTCGATTATTATTCTATCTATGTAGGTAAGCAGCGCAATCAGGAACATACCGCCTAAAAACAGCAGGCATCAAACATTTCCTGTAAGTAAGGATAGATTCTGCAATCTATCTTCTGACCATTTGATAATTCCATTAATTCCACACTATAATCTTCCGGTAATTCATTCCAACGATTCACAACAATCAAATTCCATTCATCTGAAACCGGAATCTTGTGTACAATAAATGTTTAAAAATACTTAAAAGATTCCTTAAGCAGTTCTTCAAAAAAAATAAAAGCTTACTACTATTACATAGTAAGCTTTTATTTTTTTAGTTTTTGTATTATATAATATCATGCATGGTTTGATTGAGAACAAAGCCATTGTCAAAGTGCTACATCAATTCGTGCTGCTTTAGGTCTTTCTCCAAAATGCTTCTTCTCCAACTCAAACATTTCTTCCAGTACCTCTTTTTCGGTCTCTAATACCTCACCAGGTCGTTGAATATTCTCCTTCGTATCTCCTGCAGTTTCATCGCTTCCACCCACAAGCTGCTCTTCGTGCCGCTCTGCTTCTGCCGGTTTCACTTCCATTAATTCTTCTTCCGTAGGGAGTTCCTTAAATTCCTCACTTTTTGTAAATACATGGTATATCTGAGCTGTCTTAGTCGTATCTCCCATTATTCTCTGCGCTTCTTTTAACTTCTCGCTCTTTGGTATATTAGGATTATTGATAATCGACTTTAACTCTGACAATTTTCCGCTCATCCTTGTCACGTGGAGTTTTTCTGCTTCTTCTTTAGTTTTACATTCTTTCAACCGTTTTTCATAAGCTTCCTGTTCCATCCTGTCAGCCTTATATTCCATGTACATCTTAGGATCTTTTGAACGAAGCTTATCTTCTTCAGCCAGACTTAATTCCTGTCCGCTCTGAAGTTTTGCGTATATGGCACTGTATTCATTTCCTTCACGCGCTTTTTCCAACTGCTCCTGATACATTTGCAGTTGTTGTTCTTGTGGCGATAATTCTTTGGTATCTTTTTTCAAGAAATTACCGGATGCCTTCTTTTGTTCCCATTTCTGGGTCATTTCAAAGAGTTTGCCGGCATTACGAATGGTTCCTGTAATCATAGCATACTCCTATCCTCTAAAATCAATAAAAGTTCCCAGACTTTTCTCTGCATCCGTCTTTACCGTATCTGCCATCTGCAGGAAATTATAATCCTCTACCTTCTTAATCAATTCCTCGATGGAGTCTGCCGAAATGACTGTATCCTGAGTTTCCTTATTCTTGAGCCGCTTCTCCTCTAACTTTTCTTCCCATTCTTTCTTTTGTGCCTTTTTCTGAGCGGCCTTCTTTTCTTCCCTCTTCTCAATTCTCTGGCGTTCTATTCTGTCAGCCTGTTCTTTGAAGGATTTGTCCATCACAGCAAAAAAGGATGCTGCGCCGTTATTATCTATCTGCATTCCAAATCCTTTAATATTGGAAGAATTGCCAAGCGCTTTCTGCAATTCCGGCATTTTATTCCTTGCAGAAGCAATAACACCTTCGTATTGTTTACGAAACTGCTCATCCGCTGCCATACGCTCAATCTTCTCTTCATCTATCAAAACTACCATTTTATGAGGATTTGCAAAACTTCCGGCATTGGCCTTTGCCATCTCCTTCATGTCTTTACTAACCAAGATAAAATCCATATCCTGGTATTTGGCCTTCAGTTCCTCATAATACTTTCTGGCGTTTTCACTAAGTTTGGCCTGTCCGATTGTTTTACCGGGTGCTCCATACTTCTTTACTTCGTCCGCCTGCTTCGTTTCCCCAGCATATTTGTTAACTGTTGCATTGGCACTGCCTTTGATTGCACCTAAGTCCATATGAATACCTCCTTGTATCATCTGCGGTAAATCCGTTTACCTACACTCTGTCATTTTATATATCGGCAGTAATTACGTGAATGTTAAGTATTGTAAGTAATACTTCCTTTTCATTATAAAAACCCCGGAAACTTTCGTTTCCGGGGTCCTTATAATTCTCAATAATAATTTACAAATTGCTATTACACAATTCCCTGTGCGGTCATAGCCGCTTCTAAGGTAGGTGCATATTTACTGGGGTTTTGAGGTCGTTTGTATTCCGTATTGATAATTTCTACAATCGTTTCTACACTACAAGAATCTATAAATTTAGCCAATTTTATACTTGCATCATCCTCATCACACTCTAAATCCATCATCTTACTAATTAGTTCTGTAAGTTTGTCAATTTTTTCAAAATGAATATTTAAGACATTAATTACATTATTAGGATTATCTGAATAATCTATATAGTCAACTAAAAACTCCTCCAATTTTGTCAAATTACCATTCTCTTTATTAAACAAAGTAATTCGGCTTGTAATGACATCAAATATAACAACATAATTACTTTCAGAAACATAGTTTAATAAAACATCTACATTTTGACACCACACACTATTACTGCAAAATCTATGTATCACTCTATATGCATTAATAACATTTTCTGTGCTAATGGAAACAACTTTCATAAGTGCTACACAATATTTATCAACACTATTCTGTTGAATCCTATTTTTATATGCACTTACTGCCTGAATGGCAAAGAACAAATACTTACTATTACTATAGTAACTTCCACCCCCTGAAATAATATTGGATTCAATTATACTCACCATTTTTTCATCATATTGTACATCTTTTGACAACTCAACTATTAATGTGCTTAACTCTCCATTACTTCGATGAATCATTAACATTTCATTGATAATATTTACATCTTTAAACAGCAAATCATAAAATTCATTATAATCTGACTGCATAACCGATATTTTCGCAATCGTCTGTAATCCAGTTTTCTCTGTTACAAACCCTTCTCCAACTTTGTTTGCCTGCTCTCTATCTCTGGAAATCATTACATTTTCAACAAAGGTATTTATGATTTTTTTCACCTGTCTTGGTGTTGCGACATCATTATGAATAAGTATTTTTCCCACTATTTCTTCAAAAAGTTTATAATTATTATTACAATATTCTCTAATGAAGTCTGCACAATCCTTTTTTGAAATCTCAAATGCATAGTTTCTCATATCATACTTTATCAACTGTGGCAAGTATATTTTAAATTGAAAAATCTTATCTAGAACCATTTCTCCATCATACTCACTGTCGAAAGTACTTATTCCCTTTATTCTTTTTTCTTTTAATGCATTTTTAAGAATTTCATCATCAAATGGTACAATGAAAATAAATCTATCATATTCCATAAATAATTTTAATGCATCCAATGCTTCAACTATCTTATCAGCACTAAGACGATCCAAATCATCTATCACTACTACAATTTTTTTACTTGGATTCTTTTTATAATATTCTTGCAATAAACTTTTTAAATATATTTCATAGTCAGCTTGTGTCTCTAATGGAAAACTTATCTCATAATTTTTATATGCTGGTGCATTTATTTTGTCCATAAATAATTTTCCCAACCAAACAACTAACGGTATCACCAATATACTTCCAATATTTTTACAATATCTTAAAAATGTAGACAACCAAAAGGTATTGCCATTAAAATTAATACCATAAAACTTATTACTAAGCATACAGTAAACGGCGAATGTAGCAACTGACCCTAATATTGTTGCTCCTAAATATAGAAGAAACCGTAAAAGTCCTCCATTCTTCTTTAACGCACCTTCCTCGCTTTCAAACATTTTTTTCACAATATCATTGTAATCCTTGTGAAAAAAATTAAAACTCAGAATCTTTTTCCCTTGGATTCTTTCCCATAATTCCTTTAAAAACGCTTTCCCAATCTCATCCTTTTCATATTTCCAGGCATTTATTTCGCAGATAAGATACTCTTTTTCTTTGTTCTTTAAAGGTGCTAATGCCATATTTACTAAAGATGATTTTCCCAATCCCCATTTACCAACAATAGCAATATTAAACGGTGATTCATTATATTCTATAATCTTTCTTAAATTATTTGAAAAATCCTGATATCTAAATAAATCTCCATCTATATTATTTAATGACGTATCTTTCAAAAAATATTTTTTCATTTTATCTCCCTCTATGTAAATCAAAACAATATACAATTACTCTTTATCCTATAATCTATTATTTTTTTCAACAAATCTAAATATATAGGAATACACAAAAATGTAATCATACTCTTATTTAATGTTCCTATATCAGATTGAGACATAAATACCAAAAAAGCTAATCCAAACACAAAAAAATAAACTATATCTAATTTTTCTATCCATTTACTTATCTTCATAACAACCTCCTCTTTTTCCCCTGTTTTTAATCTCTCCCACCAACTCATGCACAGTCGTACATGGGCACATCTCCGATGGTTGCGTTTTCCCTTCTCTTTTACACTGTTCCAACTTCTGCTGTGCTATCTGAATCGCCCTTTCCTCGTCACCGACTTTGCAGAGTTTCCCATACATCTGCTCATCTGCTTTGGAGTACTTCTGCCCAGTCTTGTTTTCATACACTCGTCCAAATTCTGAACAACAAGTCCATGAATCTTGAATTGCCGGCATGGAGCCAAAGTAGGCGTACATCCATATTTCAAAACATGGATTAGACCAACCTACTTGTATTCCCTTTCGCTCTGCTTCATCAATAATTTCATCAAATCCCTGTACTTGGTCTCTGTCAAACACAATCCACGGAATACGGTATTGTGCCTCATAAGCCGTAAGTTCCATGCATTTATCTATCATTGCCCGTGTCTTGGTCTCTACAACCTTAATCACAAGTTTGTTTCTAACCTCCTCCGGCAAAGCCTGATGAAGTCCGGTAAAGAAACAACGCTCTGTAGCTTCTGTATCCGTCACAATCAAATAATAGCCTAATTCCGGTACTTTAAATTGTTTTCGTTGTTCTCGCGTCTTTCTGTTACCTGTTCTGTCCTTTTTTGCCATTCTCAACCTCTCCGTTCCACTTCGGTCGGCGCTAAACCAATGTCCCCCGGACATTGAGCGCCCCTAAATATATCAATACTCTTTAAGGTAGGAATCGCACCATACTTTCCAATCAGGTAATTCTTCTCATAACTTTCATCCTTACGGATACGAGAACCATCTTCATCCACAAAATCAGCCAACGAATACAGCGTAGATACCCCTCTATCATCCTTTTCCACAAACCAAATTTCGTCACGACGCAACAACTGATTAGATAACTGCCATGTGTCATGGGTTGTAAATACAAGCTGAGCATGGTTGGTATTGATTTGCGGATTCAAAAATGTGAGTAGGAAGTTTCTCACAAGTAACGGATGCAAACGTGCATTTAATTCATCAATGATGAATACACTTCCTTTTTCTAACACTTCCTGCAATTCCGGATATAATGCAAACATCTTCAATGTTCCGGCAGACTCTAATCCTAAAGGAATTTCTGCCATTTCATCAGAGTCAATCATCTTATGAAGAGCATTGATTTTGTAAGTATCTTCTTTTGCTTCCCCATCATGAGGAACTTTTTCAATCCTAAAATCTTTAATATGCTCGTCGAAGGATGCAAAATACTCCACGACTTTCTGTTGAATATCCTTGTTTTCCACAAATCCCTTCGGTAATCTTCGAGACATGAAGAAATTCGTAACTGGATCACCAAAATCTGCAAACTCATTCGCAAGAAACCAATCCCGGATGTCCTTACATTTTCCAATCTTCAACTTTGCACCCAAAGAAATTATCAGCACTTGCTTTTCCAAAGCCACCTGAATATTATCTCTGCTACTCTTAGGGAAACCTGACAAATCCAGTTCATCCTCAGAAGTTCCACGATAGAATACTGTACTGTACTTTCTAGCTGTCTTTGCTTTACAATTAAGCCATTCTTCCGTTACGCCTTCCTTATTGATGCAAAAACCATAGTTATATGTCTTCTCGGCTTTGTCCCCAGGCAAAGTGAAATATACTTCAAAACTGGATTCTGAATCAGCCGATGTTGAATCAAATAAAAATGGGGTCGGTCTAAATTCCTCAAACTTTTCCTCTTCATCGCCATACTTAAATGACTCTGCAACATAATCAGACATATATTCAAAAGCATTGTATATATTGGACTTTCCGCTTGCATTTGCACCATAAATGGCAGCAACCGGCAAAATCTTCTCACTACCAACAGTCACTACTCTATCTGAAAACTCTGTCATCTTTGCCGCAGACAAATCCAAAGCAGCCTCTTCTCTAAATGATTTGAAATTTTTAAAATTGAATTGTATTAACATGATTGCTACCTCACCTTCTTTTCTACTTTCTATTATATCCAATTTTCTTTATTTTTCAACCTTTAAATGTGGCTTTTTCTCATTTTGTCGTATATTTATGTAAAAAAAAGACGAGAAAACTAGCCCTCGCCTTTTACATCAATCTACACATATCTGTAATTTTATACGCCAACAACTTCTTTTAACTCTTCCAGACCAATCCATGCTTCTTTATCTGCATCAAATTCTTCTGCTTCTTTAAATATTTTCAGTAGTCGTTCCTCTACTAATTTATACTCACACTCTTGAACAACTTCTATCACAATATTACCTCTTTAATCTTAAACAAATTATAGATACTTATATTTCGTTTATATTATACGAAAATAATCAATAAAATTCCACCCACAATTACGTGTTTTTACAAAATTAACACCGCTATATTATCTATAATCTTAGTCCCTCAAGCGATCAAACCAGCAAAAAAGCAAGCAGTAATCCATACTTTATAAATTACTGCCTGCTTCATCAACTTTACAATCATTCTTTCAAATCAAGACCTAATATCATAACTAACTTACTTTTGAAGCATAATAATCATCGAATAACTTATTTGTTGCATCAAAGGTATCTTTACAGATACTCGGCAATTCTCGTCCCCAAGCTCCGGTTGCCTGTTTGAAGCCTTTTTCAACCGCCGCCTGCATTTCCTTCATCTTGTCTACATCATCGCCGGCTAACGCACAAGCAAAATCAAACAATCTCTGTGAAGTCTGCTTTACACCCCAATATCCATCTTCTGAAATATCCTTCTGTGCCTGTGCTTTTGCGGCTGCATCAACCGTATAATCGCCACTTGCAAGGAACTTCCACATATCCGTAGCCTGTCCGTAAGTCTTTGCCTGCCCGGACATCATTTTATGAACAAGACTTGTAAGTTGCTGTTCACGGTTCGCCTGATCTGCTTTTAACTGCTTTACTAAGGCAGCTCTGTCTGCATCACTCATCTTATTGATAGAATATGTAGCCTTATTTGTTGATGCAGGCTCAGACTTTTCGTACACCACGCCATTATTAGCTGATGTGGTTTCTGTTGCTTTTTTCTCTGCCTGTTTACTTGTTACTGATGAATAATCTGCGTACTGCTGTGTTGTAGCAGATACTCCTGAAATTGTGTTGCTCATACGCATACCTCCTTGTACTTTGATTAAATCCCTTTATTTTGTGTTACTCTATCCCCAAAAGTCATACTTACTGCTGTTCATAGCAGAATATAAGTTACCACCTGCGTTATATGCACTGCTTAAACTCTCTACATTGGCTTCCGCATTATCCGATATTCTGGTGGATAGAAACTCCACTTTTTTTACAAAGTCACTATCTTTACCGAAAAGACCTTCCAATGTGGTAAAATCCGCCGCTTTTACCTTTTCCATATCCACAGTCGCAGTACCGTCTTTGGCAAAGGTAATTCCAACTCCTGCCAAGCTCTCTTTTGTTTCTGCCGGAGCTTCTAACAACATCTGTCTATAAAAATCATTCATTGTGTTTGATGTTGTCCCGAGTGCCTTTAAGGTACTATTATAGTTTTCAAAAAGATTTTCAATGCTGTCATATACCTTCTGATTGTCTCCACTCGCTTTCGCCTGCTCAAACAGACTGTTTTCTCCATTCTGTAAAAAAGCCTGTGCGGACTGTGTAAGCTGATCAGCTTCTTTATCAAGTTTCTCATAATTGCTCTTTTTTGCTGTATTTGCGACATTTTCCTTATTTCTGTTCATCGCCTCAAGCAATGGATTCGTTGCCCCGTCACTCTTGATGTAATCCAACAAAGTAGAGCGATTTATTGGCAAACCAGCCTGTCTTGCTGACTCATTTAGCATTTGTGTTGTAATTCTCATGCCATTACCTCCATTTCACGCTTATTATAAGTATCGTAACTTTCCTTTGCTTTTTCCATAGCAAAAGAGTGAAACACTTCAATTTAGGTGTGAAATATTCAGCCGGACAGCAATATAATCATCCATCTTATATTTCGCACAATTTGTTCCTGAAATATAGAGCTTTGTTGTGAAACGCCCTTATTCTGTTGTGAAGTGTTATGATGCCTACATCATCATTAACGACATTCTCATGGAACGACCTTTTTCAATGTCTGCCCATGTTCCGTCAATTACTTCATCTGTCGGCATACCGCAAATCGTATCACCCAGCTTTTCTCTCAAGCCATTCTGAAGCATACTATGTATTTCTCTTTCTGCCGACTGCCCGGACTGCATCGCAAGCATACTGTTCATGCCACCAAAGCCCGAACCTCCAAAGGAACCAAAAGAACCGCCGCCCACAAAGGAAAAACCACTCAGGGTAATATCAGAACTACCTTGAAGCCAAAGTTGCATAAACATGGCATGACGAGCCATTCGTTCCATCCACCAATCGTATTCATCTACCTCATTGTTCTTTTGTTTATTACTGCGCATACCTTTATTTCTAACCTAACCCAACAGTCTGTCATTACCCATGAATGGCTGATTACCGCAGAAACGACAGGTGACTTTCTTGTTCAGATTAAAGACAACGGTGAAGATTTACTTTTTAACAGCCGTACAAATGATGCTTCACAAGAAATTCTTTTTCAGTATGCCCGTTCCTGTTTTGAAGACCAGTTTGCTATCTCAACATCTGCAGTTGTTGGTACTGCAGATCATACAGAATTTTCATTTACACATGATAATATCCCTTACTATGGATCTATTGGTACTATTTATAAAGAAAATGGCACTTTAGAGATTACGTTGGTTTCTCCAGCCACCACATTAGAACAGCAGATTTTCAGGCAACGGATTATTTTTTTGATTATTGATCTTGCTGCCGCTTTTCTTTTATCTGTCTTCGCCTATTATTTTACCGGCAAATTGCTAAAGCCAATTGCCCAAAGCCGTGAAGACCAAATACAGTTTATAGCAGCCGCATCTCATGAACTGCGAACACCGCTTGCAATTATTCTTTCTTGTGCTTCTGCTGCTAAAAAAGCAGATAGCGAAGAAAAAAGCGGCTTTTTAGATACGATACACTTCGAAGGCATGCGTATGTCCCGTCTGATTGGTGACATGCTTCTGCTTTCTAAAACAGACAATCACACTTTTCATATTAATAAAATAGAATGTAACCCGGATACCATTTTGTTAAATTCTTTTGAATCTTTTGAAACTCTTGCAAAAGAAAAGAGTATAAAACTCAGAGTGATTCTGCCCGATGAGTCAGCAAAGTACTGTTTTTTGGATTACGAACGAATCCAGCAAGTACTGTCAATATTAATTCATAATGCTCTCAGTTATACATCATGCAATGGTCATGTTACTCTTTCCATGGAAGTACAGGATGATTTTATTTCCTACTCTGTTGCTGACGATGGCATCGGTATCCCTGATGAAGAAAAAAAGCATATCTTTAAACGATTTTACCGTGTCGATCATTCCAGAAATGAAAAGGAACATTTTGGATTAGGGTTAAGTATTGCTTATGAAATAATTCAGGCACACCAGGGTTCTATTCTTGTTTCTGACACACCAGGAGGCGGCAGTACCTTTACAGTGAAACTACCTTTAAATTGGTCACGACTATAATAACAAAAAACCCATAAGCAAGACATAGATATCATGCTTATGGGTTTTTTATATCATTTATTTTCTTATTATTTCTTAAACAAACTTGCTTGTTTCTTATACAATACCCTGTGCTGTCATAGCCTCTGCAACCTTTAAGAAACCTGCAATATTAGCACCTGCAACGTAGTTGCCTTCCATGCCGTATTTCTTAGCTGCATCGTCTAAGTTGTGGAAGATGTTTACCATGATGTTCTGTAATTTGCCATCTACTTCTTCGAATGACCAGCTTAATCTTTCAGAGTTCTGGCTCATTTCAAGAGCGGATGTAGCTACACCACCGGCATTAGCTGCTTTACCAGGTACGAACCATACGCCGTTTGCCTGTAAGTATTCGGTAGCTTCCATTGTAGTAGGCATGTTAGCACCTTCACATACTGCCATACATCCGTTAGCAACGAGTGCCTTTGCATCATCAAGATGCAATTCGTTCTGAGTAGCACATGGAAGAGCGATATCAACTTTAACAGACCATACAGAAGGAGCGCCTTCTTTCTTTTCTGTGTACTGTGCGCTTGGTCTTGCAGCTGCATATTCTGTAAGACGTGCACGTTTCACTTCTTTTACTTCACGAAGTAATTCTACATCAATTCCTTCCGGATCATAAATCCAACCTGTAGAATCAGAACATGTAACAGGCTTAGCACCTAACTGCTGTGCCTTCTGGATAGCGTAGATAGCTACGTTACCGGCACCGGAAACTGCAACTGTCTTGCCTGCGATGTCAGAGCCGTTGCATTTTAACATTTCTGCTGTTATGTATAACAAACCGTAACCTGTAGCCTGTGTTCTTGCTAAAGAACCGCCGTAAGATAATCCCTTACCTGTTAATACACCTTCGTAGATGTTGCGGATCTTCTTATACTGGCCGTACATATAACCGATTTCTCTTGCGCCTGTTCCGATATCACCTGCAGGAACGTCTGTATCAGCGCCGATATGTCTGTAAAGTTCATTCATAAAGCTCTGACAGAATGCCATAACTTCTCTGTCTGATTTGCCCTTAGGATCGAAATCAGAACCACCTTTACCACCACCGATTGGAAGACCTGTTAAGGAGTTTTTGAAAATCTGCTCAAAACCTAAGAATTTGATAATACCGATATTTACTGAAGGATGAAGTCTGATACCACCCTTGTAAGGTCCGATAGCACTGTTAAACTGTACACGGTAACCTGTATTAACCTGAACCTGACCATTATCGTCTACCCAAGGTACACGGAAAATAATCTGTCTTTCAGGATTAACGATTCTCTCTAAAAGAGCATCTCTTCTGTATGCTTCTTCGTTTGCTTCGATTACAACACGAAGGGATTCGAGTACTTCCTTGATTGCCTGATGAAATTCCGGCTGTGCAGGGTTCTTCTCAACTACTAAATTAATGACCTCATCAACGTATGACATATAATCATCCTCCTAAATAATTTTTTCATAACAAAATGGTCCGATTGTACACATACATACAATCCTTCACCACTTGAACATTTTACAACATGGTTTTTTATTATGCAACACTTTTCTGCGCTAAAAGGTTAAATTATTAAAGGCTATCTGTGAATATCACAGATAGCCCTCTCACTGTCCTTAATATGTCCCAAAGTCTTACTCTAAAAATTCAGACTTCACATAACCGGTCTCACCCTTGTATTTAACTTTTGTCCAACCATCAGCCTGTTTCATA
>SVFS01000004.1 GCA_015056725.1 Lachnospiraceae bacterium
ATTCTACACTACATGGGAAGAAATCAATTCCATCTCTAGGTTTTTCAGATGCTGTAGCTGTAGATAATACTGTTGTATCACCATACTGCATAAATGCACATCCGTTTGCCTGTTTACCAACGCGGCCAATGTCAACTTTTAAAGTACGACCAGCCAGTTCCATTGTAAAAGTCTTATACATTCTGTTCTCCTTTTCTACCTGTGCCTATCGGCACCTACATCGTTAATAATTACCTTTGGCAAAAGTTGCCGAAACTACAGAAAAGGGCACTCCGTATAAAATGCACTTTTCTGTGGTCTCGCTCATCTTCTGCCTATAAAAACACGCTTTGCGGGTTTTGTACCATGATTAAATGAAAGGCGGATACCAAATATCTCTGGTTCCGCCTTTATGACCTTACTTAGACTAGTACCAAAATTACTTTCTGAGACCAAGTCTTTCAATTAAGGAACGATATCTTTCGATATCTGTTTTCTTAAGGTATGCTAATAAACCACGTCTCTGACCTACCATCTTAAGAAGACCTCTTCTGGAGTGGTGATCTTTCTGGTTTACTTTAAGGTGCTCTGTTAATTCCTGAATTCTAGCTGTCAGGATAGCTACCTGTACTTCCGGTGAACCTGTATCACCAGGTGTTCTTGCATACTCGTTAATAATTGCTGTTTTCTTTTCTTTAGAAATCATCGTTTTTCTCCTTTAAAAAATATATATTTCATATGAATCCCTTAATACCGGGGTGCGGTTGGAGTTTCCTACACCTAAGTATCAGTTAAAACTCATACCTTGCTATTTTAACACAGTCTACATGTCTTGTAAACACTCAAATACATTTATTTTCTCATTTTTTGAGGATATTAATCATACTGTAAAATTCTTACAACTTTAACCGGCGTTCTGTAATTACATCCGCTAATTTTAATTCCGGTCTTTGCTGAACTGGCATGTACAACCTGTCCACCACCGATATAGAGAGCTACATGATTAATTCTGCCGCTGCTGCTTCCATAAAAGAATAAATCTCCCGGTTTTGCTTCGCTCGCTTTAATCTTTGTTCCCATACCTGCCTGTGCCACAGAAGAATGGGGCAGGGAAATACCAAATTTCTGATAAATCCTCATCGTAAATCCGGAGCAATCTGTTCCATTTGTAAGACTGCTTCCACCATATACATAGCGATTGCCTACAAACTGCTTTGCATACTCACAGATGCTGACACGGATATCCGATACGCCCGAACCATAGAGTAATTCTGACATCGTAACTGCTGTATCCAATGTCTGTTCCATCGACACGTACTCTCCCGATACATATACGGTTTCATCATCAAGAAGAACTTCCACCCAGCCATTATCCAGCGTTTTTACATACTCCAGTTTTTCTCCCTGGGCAACCTGTGTATATACAACCGCATCTGTACTTGGCTCCTGCCGTACTTTTAATGCATCTGCATTCACTTTCGCATATGTCGTAATCAGCTTTCTTGCCTGAATCATGGCTTCTGCACCGGTAAATAGGAATTCTGTCTTTACATATCCCTCCACCTTACCGGATTTAATCTGTGACCATTCGCCTTCCTGTCCCAGGATATCACACGCGGCATTTCTCGGAAGCTTTCCTACCAAAGATGCATTTTCGGCAGGTCCCTTACGGATATTTAAATTGTTTTCTACATTTGCAATACCAAGATTTTGATAGCCATACAATGACGTATCTATTTCTTTGGATTTCTGAATAAATTCTTCATCTGTCTTTCCGGCGTCCAAAATGCTTTCCACTCCTACCGCACCACGCATTACCTGTGCACGGGAAACCGTATTTACAGCCTGCACTTCTTTGCCTGACAGTATCCATATACATCCTGCTATTGCAAATAAACTAATATATTTTTTCAATTTGTTATACCTTGTCTTTTAGCATTTAATGTAAATCTTCATCCTCATCCACTTCTGCTTCAATAATGGAGAATGCAATATTCGTAGCGTGGTCAGAAATTCTTTCCAGTCCCGATACTACATCAGAAAACAGCATTCCTGCAGCCGGAGTACATTCGTTTCTTGTAAGTCTTTCTACATGATTCTGCTGAAGCTCACGCTCTTTTTCATCAATCTTGGTTTCCAATGCCAAAATATCCTGCATATGATTTGTTTTTCCATGCGCAAACATTTCCACAGAATACTGAATAATCGTATTTACCATATCCAGCATTTCACCAAGCTCTTTTAATGCAATCTTACTGATTGTAATATTTCCTTCTTTACGTCTGACAGCATTATCCGCCACGTTTTCAGCATGATCACCAATTCTTTCGATATCATTTACCACATGGAACAAGCCACCGATACTTTTCAAGTCTTCAATCGGAAGGGTTGTCTGGTTAATCTTTACCAAGTGGTCTGTAATCGCATGATTTAAGAAGTTGATATTTTCTTCCACCTGATACACTTCATCAATATCCTCCTGATCAAGTGTAATCAATGCATTCATCGCTCTATTTAAGTTTTCGCTTGCAAGAGACGCCATACGATCAATTTCTTTAATAACTTCCACAACAGCTGTTGCCGGATTCAGCACAACCTTATTACCAATGTATTTAAGCTGAAAGCTTTCACGATAACCAATTTTCTTATCATCACCCGGAATAATCAGGTATGTAAGTTTTACAATAGCTCCGATAAACGGTGTCAGAACAATTACAAGGAATAATTTGAAGAACATATGCGCATAAGCAACAATACGTCCCGGATTGTTTCCGGCAATACCGATAAATGCAGACAGTACCCAATCCATTGAAAACCAAAGAATTACATACATAATTGCTGTACCGATTACGTTGAACAGGAAGTGAATCATTGCTGCACGCTTTGCATCCTTCTTACCGCTTAATGAAGCAATAAGTGCTGTTGTACAGGAACCAATATTACAGCCCAATGTAATGTACATACAGATATCCATACCAAGCAGCCCCTGATTTGCCAAAAGTACCATAATGGATACCGTAACCGACGAACTTTGCACAATACCGGTAATAACAAAACCTAATATAATTGCAAACAGCGGACTTTGAAGAGATGCAAATAAATCCAGAATATACTGGGATTCTTTCATTCCAGACATGGCTGCCGACATGCTGCTAAGTCCCATAAACAGAACACCAAAACCAATGATTACTTCACCGATTTTCTTTACGTTCTGATTTTTACTGAACATAAATGCCACAACACCTACCAACAAAATAATCGGTGCCACTTTTTCTAATTTGAAAGATACAAGCAATGCTGTAACGGTTGTACCTACGTTAGAACCAAATATAACTCCCGCCGCCTGATATAAATTCATAAGTCCTGAGTTAACAAAACTTACTACCATTACCGTACATGCCGACGAGGACTGAATCAACCCTGTAAACAGGAAACCAACTAAAATACCGCTAAAACGGTTTGTCGTGAAAATCTCAAGAATTCTTCTGAGCTTCGCACCGGCAACACTCTCGATACTGTCACTCATGATATGCATACCATATAAAAACAGTCCAAGACCGCCTGCCATTGCTAATACAACTTCAAATCCCATTGTATATTCCTTCCGTTTCTTAAACTTCTTCTTTCGTTCTTAATTAATTTATTTCCACATTTCCGCGAAAAAACCTATTGTAATTATAACGGCTTCTTTTTCTCTTTTCAAGTTAACTCGCAAAGAAAGTACATCTTTTCATAAAATAGTCAATTTCATGTAGTCTTTTTTCCTAGTAAAATAATAACATCATACAATAGGGAGGGGCTATGAAAACAAAAGATTCAAACGCAAAAAACTCAAAAAAAACCGACAAAAAAGACGGAACAAAAAAGGCTCGGCGAAACAGCATTATCCGTCAGATTGCGTTCGCCTTTATTATCCCCATCGTTTTTGTTATATTGGTAGGTTTACTTTCTTATAATCAGGCAGAACAGGGTATTTCCGAAAAATACGAAGAAGCTGCCATGACTTCTGTCAAAACAACATCCCAATATATTGATTTGGGATTACAGCTTGTAGAATCAGAAGCACTGAAATATTCTTTCGATGCCAGTATGAACGAATACTATATGGGTGCATACGAACGTGACAAACAAAAAAAGACACAAATTGTAAACACCATGAAATCCGGCATGAAGAGTGCTAAAGCAAGCAATCAGTTCATCCAGGAAATTCACATGATTACGGAATCCGATATATCTGCCCAAACCACAAAACAGATTGAAAAAGGTACAGGTCTTGGCTTTTACGAAGATTTCCTCTTAGAATTAGAGTCTGAATTTGGTAGCGCACCGTCTGCAGCATGGATAGAATCCCATCCACTGATAGATGAACATTTTGAACTAAATGCATCCGACAGCCTAATGTCCTACTATTCCGAATCCTTAAATTCCAAAGCCGGAATCGTTGTGGATGTTAGTACCGAATCCGTAACAAAAGCATTGGAGACAATGGACCTTGGTGAAGGAAGCACGATTGGATTTATTACACCGAACGGAAAAGAAACTATTATTGGTTCAGATCCTACTTTTTCCCTGACTGCAACAGATGTTTATCAGTCTCTTCTTTCTTCCGAAGAAAGCGAATTAAGTTCTTATCTGACTATCAACGGGACAGAACAGTTAATTTTGGCTTGTAAAGGTAGTATTGCCGATACTGTTGTATACGCGGCTATCCCACGCGCTATGGTGGTTAAACAGGCTGAAAGCATTAAGAGTCTTACTATTATACTTGTTGCCATTGCCATTATCATTGCCGGCGGAACAGCCATTATCATTGGCACACGTATCCGTAAGAGAATGAAAACCATCTTCAAAGGATTAAATCAGGCTTCTCAAGGTGATTTAACAGCATCGGTTTCTTTAAAAGGAAATGATGAATTCACAGACATCGGTAATTCCATCAATAGCATGATTTCAAGCATGCATAAACTGGTTACTGACTTTAAAGATACCGTCCTTCATGTATCCAACACCGTATCTGAAGTAAAAAATGCTTCTACCACGGTAAATGACCACGCAGAAAACATCAATACTGCCATTAATGAAATTGATACCGGTCTTACAAGGCAGAAAAGTAATGCTGATATCTGTCAGGAAAAAATGGATGTATTATCAAACGAAATCAAGATGGTACTTTCTGAAATTTCTAAAATTGAAACTTTTGCAGATTCCAGCCATGAAATGATTAAGGACGGTGTTCATGAAATGAACACTCTGTCTACCCAGTCTGCTAATACTACACAGATTACTAATAAAGTAATAGCTGACATTTCGTTACTTGCAGACAAAACAACTGCTATCAAAGAATTTGTTGATATTATCAACAGTATTTCTTCTCAAACAAATCTGCTTTCCCTGAATGCTTCCATTGAAGCTGCCAGAGCAGGTGAAGCAGGTCGTGGTTTTGCAGTTGTAGCCGAAGAAATCCGAAAGCTTGCTGACGATTCTTTAAATGCAGCACAACAAATCCGTGATACTGTTCAAATCATTGAAGAACAAGTATCCGAAACAACCCAAAATGCCGACAGTGCTCACCAGATTATCGCAAAACAGGCTGAAACCATTTTGGACATGAGTAAAATCTTTGATCAGATGGGACTTGGCATGGCAGAACTTATGCTAAGTGTAGAACATATTGGCAAAAATATTGAGCAAGTGGATGCAAACAGACATTCTACAAAAGTGGAAGTAGAAAACATCACAGAAGTTATCCACGAAACATCTGCGTCTACATCCCATATGAACACACTAGCAACAGAACTTCTAACAAATGCTGAAAACATGAATTCTGTATCGGATGAGCTTATGACAAATACACAAAATCTCGAAAGCGAGATTGCACGGTTTACAATTTAAGTAAACATTGAAATACTTAAACACAAAAAAGACTGCCACACTTGGCAGTCTTTCTTGTTTATTTAACATACATCATGTCCATATACTTCTATTTGGCTAAGCGCCGGGAATGGTGACGGATCATCCGCTTTAATCAATCGGCTTAATTTCACCCAACTGATTACTTTCTTTTCAAATGTAAGCACATGTCCCAATTGACTCTTTTCCAAATCCCATTTTATTTCAGAACCATCTGAAAATGTCAACGTTACCTGCTTCCACCAATTATCATGTGGAAAATCAGAGCGTGTATATAATACAATTTTGTCAGCTTCCACTTCACGGCCAAAATCTACCGTCATTTCTGCATCATCCTGCATATTGATTCCCCAGGATTCGTAAGGCCACTCTCCGTGAGAACGGTTTTCACATACACCGTCAATGGCATTTCTTGCGGCAAATACTGACTCGCCTCTTGTTTCTACATTTGCAAATGCATGCGGATAACAATGGGTATCTCCATGCTGGTCACACACATTTAACGCCAGGTTTCTGTAAGCCTTGATTTCATCTTCACGGGCTACTCTGGCATACAAATAATGGCGGTTCCCCATAAATACCTTTGGAGAGTAGCAAATCCTTTTTTCACCAAATGGCACATAAAAGGATACATTATCTGTTACATAACAAAATGCTGCTCCCAATGCATCATCTACCTGTAAAAATACATGTAAGCCTTTTTCTGCCGTTTCCAATACAATTCTGTCACCTTCCTTGTATTCTGCTGTACACACCAGACTTACGAAGTCTTCTCCGCTACTCACGCAGATGGTTTTATCGTTTTTATCTAATACTTTTAACGCTAATACTGCCATGTTTCCTCCTATGGCTGTTTTCCGATGTAAGCAAGGATACCACCGTCTACATACAATACATGACCATTTACAAAGTCAGATGCATCACTTGCAAGGAATACTGCTGGTCCCTGTAAATCTTCTGTTTCACCCCAACGTGCTGCAGGAGTTTTTGCAATAATAAACTGATCAAACGGATGTCTGCTGCCATCAGCCTGTTTTTCTCGAAGCGGTGCCGTCTGTGGTGTTGCAATATATCCCGGTCCGATACCGTTACACTGAATATTGAATTCACCATATTCAGATGCAATATTTCTTGTAAGCATTTTTAATCCGCCTTTTGCTGCTGCATAAGCAGATACTGTTTCACGGCCAAGTTCTGACATCATGGAACAAATATTGATAATTTTTCCATGGCCTTTTTTAATCATGCTTGGAATAACTGCTTTAGACACAATAAACGGAGCATTCAAATCCACATCAATTACCTGACGGAACTCGTCTGCTGACATTTCACACATAGGAATACGTTTAATAATTCCTGCATTGTTTACAAGAATATCGATTACACCTACTTCTTCTTCGATTTGAGCAACCATAGCCTGTACCTGTTCTTCATTTGTAACATCACAGACATAGCCTTTCGCATCAATACCTTTTTCTTTGTATGCAGCCAAACCTTTATCTACTAATTCCTGCTTAATATCATTAAATACGATTTTGGCACCTGCCTGCGCATAAGCACTTGCAATTGCAAAACCAATACCATAGGACGCGCCTGTTACCAAAGCTACTTTTCCTTCTAAGGAAAACATTTTCATAAAATCGCTCATTTTATTCCTCCAAATATTACATTAAATCTTTCATTGCTACGCCATCCATATCATCAAATGCCTGGTTTTCGCCTACCATACCCCAGATAAATGTATAGGAGCATGTTCCGCTTCCTGCATGGATAGACCAGCTTGGTGAAATAACAGCTTCTTCATTACGCATTACGATATGTCTTGTTTCAGTTGGTTCGCCCATATAATGCATTACAAAAGCATCTTCCGGTAATTCAAAATACAAATACACTTCCATACGTCTGTCATGTGTATGACATGGCATGGAATTCCATACGCTACCCGGTTTTAATCCTGTCATACCCATAACGAGCTGGCAGCTTTCTACCTGTCCAGGAAGAATATATTTACAAATCACTCTGTGGTTTGATGCTTCCAAAGAACCAAGTTCTACTTTGTTTTCATCTTTTACAATAACAACACCTTCTTCCGGTGTTCCTTCCGGTTTGATCAATACTGTCGGATATGTTTTATGTGCAGGTGCACTATTGATATAGAATTTTGCAGGATTTGCAGCATCTTTGCTGGCAAAGCTGATATCCTTGCTACCCATACCGATATACATAGCTTCTTTATAAGCAACTTCATATGTTCTGCCATCAATTGTAATTACGCCGTCGCCGCCGATATTAATAACACCCATTTCTCTTCTCTGTAAGAAATATTCTGCACGAAGCTCAGCTCCTGCTGTTAATTCAAGTGTTTTAGATACCGGTGTTGCTGCTCCTGTAATAATACGGTCAATATGACTGTATACCAACTTAATCTCATCTGCCACAAACAGATTCTGAATTAAAAATTCTTCACGTAATCTTTCTGTTGTGTAATGTTTTACATCTCTTGGTGATGATGCTGTTCTTACTTCCATTTTTGTCCTCACTTTCTTTTCCAAAATACGATGTTTCTGACATTCTTATTCGGTCCAGTTATATTTTGGAAAAATAATTTTAACTAAGATTTTTGAGTGAATCCATGCAATAGCGCCTACCGATATCAACAACAGAGGCCACATAACATATATCCCCACTGCTACAATGCATAAAGTACTGACTAGCATAAACAATACCCATGCAAAATTTTTAAGGCTTATCATAAAAGCCATAAAAAACATCTTTCCGATACCCGTATCAAGTCTTGCTGCTAACGGAAACAAAACTGTTACCACCAGCAAATAAACCACACCAAATACGAGAAAAATCCAGGACATCATTTTTGCCGCCGGAAAATCCGTCTGATAACAAATATAAAAATCTCCGCACAAAAATGCTCCCACAGCTAAGACAATCAACCAGATTCCCGTTGATTGCTTTATGTATTTTTTAAAAGTTTCCCAAAAGGTTTGAAACAGATATCCTTCTTTTCCTTCTTCCATCTTCAGCGATACATAATAAAGTGCTGTTGTGGAAGCCCCAATCGTAATAATAGGAACGGAGCATACAAACCATGCCAACGTAAGTAAAAACATATCTGCAATTTTTCCCATGAATCTCCATACCGGATTATTCATATCAAACAATTTTGCCATAATTACTACCTACTCACAATCCAACTGATAATCTGTTCCACTTTTTCCTTCTTTTCTGAGTTATTAACCATACAGAACACCGGATCATCGATTTCGATTCCGTATTTTTTTACAAACGTAGTTTCTTCCAAATGTATGCCGCACTCTATTCCGCTTTCACTCTCATAAAGCAAGTCTCTTTCCGTCAATTCCTCTGTCAATTCCTCTGAAAGTACTTCCTGCAAATCAGCCAGACCGTTCAGATTTGCATAATGCTCTGCAATCTCCGGCTCTACAATCATAAAATCCAGTTCTTTTCCAAATACATATGTAGTGATTTTCCCCAGATTCGTTACCGTATCCGGGTCCTGGGCTTCCAAATCAATTGACATTGCCGCATCCAGATAGACCTCTTCTTTTTTGGAATCTCCACCAAGTGCCGCAAGCATATCTGCTTCTATCTGTTCTGTTACTTCTGTTTTTAAAAACTGATTCATTAATACGCCGTCCAGTATTACCACTTTCTGCATCCTGTCTTTCTTCCAAATAATAAAGCACAGAATCACAAAAACAACCAATACAATCAGCCATTTTTTATTTTTTTTCATAATAGACCATAACCTCAGTCATAAGCACATTTTCGCCCTTGGAAATTGTATATAAAACAGATGGAATACGGGTCATCGGGTACAAAATATTTGTGTTCGGGTCTGCTATAATCACATAACCTTCCCCGTTACCCTCTAACCTTTTTACCGTACAGGAGCTGACATCATTTTTAACAAATGCACTATCCTTTTCTGCTCCAAGTGCTTCTCCTTTTACATCAATTTCTACCGCAAAACCGCAATCATAAGCAATACACTCTATATTACTTTTTATCACATGCTTCCTGATATGTCCACTTTCTGTTGGCGTAACAGTAGTCTCCACTTCTATACCCGGGAGCGGGCTCCAGATGGATACAACCGATTCCTCTGTAACGGTAAAAGAATCACAAATTCTTCTTACATATACATAACCGTTGACAAAAAATGCCAGCATGCTGTCCGGTGCAGCTTCATGTATTTCATAATTTGATTTTGCCACACTGATTCCGAATTTTGTATCGTATGCAAATTTTCCGTATTTAGCCGGCGATTGTCCGTGTCCAAAAGGACTGAATTTTCCGGGTACAAATGCTGTTGTATGACCTTTATAGCGGCGAATCAGCATATCTGCCTTTGGTAAAAGTTTTTGTTCCTGAAGTACCGGCATTTCTTCCGGCGTTGCACTCCAAAATGGATGTTCATCCGGAAGCATCAATATTGCAAATGTCTTTAATGCCCAATATGCAGAGCCCGGACCATTATACTTTTCACCCATGATAAGATTCGGATAGCCATATCCAATCGTCAAGATTTCATTTCTATCAAAAATCGGCTTTTCCAGCCACTGCTCCAAATGTCTGACAATCAGTCCTTTCATGACTCCGACAGAAAAAGGTTCCACATTTGCTATCAGACATGCACAGAAAAAGCTAACCTGTGAAAAGCGGTACGTTAAAGACCTTCCATACGGAAGAGCTGCTCCGTCCTCATCAAACCAATAAATAAACTGGCGTCCAAACACTTCTGCTCTTTGCTTATAAAGCTTACAACGGTCCGGATCTTCTTTTTCCATGACCATTGCATAAAACAAACTGTAAAAATGCATCGCAAAAGAAATATAGTAATCCTTTTGTCCCGAATCACCATCCTGATACCAGCCATCTCCTAAATAGAATGTCTCTGCACCATTCAGGTAATGTTCCAGTTTTTCCGCATCATATTTCTGGTCTCTGGCTTTTAATGCAATATTTACGAGTACTGCAAACATAATCCAATTACAAATCGGCAGCTCATATTCATTAATCCCATAAAGCCAGTCTGCAAGCCGTTTTTTCTCTATATCCGACAGCGGATCCCATAATACTTCGGGAGCCAAAATCAGTCCATAGGACATCGCCGCCATTTCCACAAATCGCTGATCAAACGCATGGAATCCACCCCAGTATTCTTTACTTTGCGGATTTGTTCCCGCTACGAATCCTTTTCTATAGATTTCTTCAAACTCCGGTGCTTTTCTGCCGCCTGCCCATAAAGGTACAAGCCCCCACAGGGGTCTTGAAAACGCTTCCAGACGGATTGCCTTTTGATCATAATTTGTGGCAGTTACACCTAATATTAATTCTGCCTTTTCTTCACTATAATAAGGCAGTACCGGCTCAAGGATTTCCATCAAAAGATTCGCAAAATCATCTTTACTGTACAAGCTATTTCTCCGGTTTTGTTTCATAGATATCCCATGCCTTTCATCTATTTTTAAAGCCTACCAATATAACTTCCAATCCTTATGTAATCTCGTCAGTGCTTCCATATAGAAATAGTCTCCCCAAGAGTTACATTCGTCTACACCATAATGGTTACAGGTATTATACGGAGACCTGTTGGAATAAGTACTATGCAATACAAGTCCGTTTGACACCGACGGATCTTTTACCGCATAATTATCAAACAGGGCTTTCATCAACTGCATCGCATATTTTTTATACAATGCTTTCTCTTCTCCATCCAGTGACTTTATCATCTCCAGCATACCGCAGGCAGCAATAGATGCAGAAGAAGAATCTCTTGGTTGGTCATCACCGTCTGTAAATTCTAAATCCCAAAACGGTACCATATCCTTTGGAAGATGTTCCATAAAATAATTTGTTACACCTTTAAAAATCTCAACATACTCTTTTCTTCCGGTATATCTGTAAGCTAATGCACTTCCATAAATTCCCCAGGCCTGGCCTCTTGCCCACGCAGAACCATTGCGGTATCCCTGACAGGTTTCTCCATGGTCCGGCTCTCCTGTCTGCATGTTAAAGAAAAATGTATGCCATGTACTATAGTCATCACGGATTACATTTTTAATCGCAGTATGGATATGTTTTTCTGCAATTTCCCTGTATTTCAAATCTCCTGTTTCTTCACTGGCCCAATAAAGTAATGGTAAATTCAACAGGCAGTCTATAATCAGTCTGTAATTTCCCGGTTCATCCATTGCGCCCCAAGCCTGAATAAACTCACCTATCGGATGATATCGTGTAATCAGTTGCTCCGCTGCTTTAATCGCTGCTTCTTTTCCCTTTTCACTGCCTATTAATTTATATCCTGCCACACAGGATGGAGAATACAAAAATCCCATATCATGATGTTCTACTTCTATTTTCCGGTCAATACGGTCTAAAAAGCTGTCAATATGGATTTCTCCTACCTTTTTTAATTCCTCTGCCAGATGTGGTGCATGCTCTAATGCGTATTCATACGCAAGCCACACTTCTCCCGTCCAAAAGCCTGTGGTCCAATAATTATTTTCTATCGGCTGATAAAAATTATCTTCACTGTATGCTTTTTGAAATTTATAGGTAAATTCCGGCAGATTTGACACTACCTGCTTCGTAGAAAAGTCCAACGCTTCTTTTATTTCATCATCTGTTATTACAGGCATATTTTCAAACATCTCTATACCTCATTCATTCTCTGATTTACAAACTCTATTATTTCCCATTATGCAAAATGAAGCAGCTAAAAACAGCAGCCTCATTTTGATAATTCATGTACTATGTACTATTTTATTTTTATCCTTTCAATCCTGTAGAAGCAACACCTTCCACGAAATATTTCTGTAAGCAAAGGAATACTATGATAACCGGAATCAGCGATAATACTGAACCTGCCATAATCAATCCGTATTCTGCTGTATACTGTCCGATAAACATCTTAAGTCCAAGCTGGATTGTTTTCTTTTCTTCGGATCTTAAATAAATAAGTGGTCCTAAGTAGTCATTCCATGTATTTACAAATGTAAAAATGGTAAGTGTAGACAATGCAGGTTTAGACAATGGAAGCATAATGCTGGCATAAATCTTATATTCACTCATACCATCAATTCTTGCCGCTTCACACAAATCATCCGGTATTCCTTCATAAAACTGCTTCATCAGGAACACACCAAATGCAGAAAATGCCTGCAAACAAATCATTGCCAACAGTTTATCATTCAGTCCCATACTTCTCATCATAATAAACTGCGGAACCATATATACCTGCCATGGCATTGCTATTGTCGCAATGTAAGCAAGAAATAATGTATTTCTGTGTTTAAATTTCAGTTTTGCAAAAGAATATGCCGCAAAACTGGATGTAATTAACTGTAAAACAGTTACCACAATTGTTAATATAACGGTATTTTCAACAAACTTAAGAAGTGGAATCTTTGTCCAAATCTTCACGTAGTTATCCCATTTCGGTACTTCCGGAATAAATACAAACGGATCCATAAGAAATACTTCTCTGTTTGACTTTATGGATGCAGATAACATCCACAAAAACGGTACAATCATCATCAGAGTAATAACAATCAATATAATATATACAATTGTTTTACTGACTGCTGCCGATTTTGATTTCGATCTATATTTTCGTAATACTGCTTCGTTACTCATCTTCGTTCTCCTTTCCTGTCATCTATCTCATTAATCCAAATTCTTTTCATATTTGAACTGAATCATGGTTACAACAAGGACAAGTACAAACAGCACCATCGCAATTGCACTTGAATATCCAAGATCCCAATAATTGAATGCATTTTGATAGATATAGTAAACAAGAACTGTTGCGGATGTACTGAGTTTTCCGTCTCCACCACCCGCTAACATAACGGCAATGTCGTACACCTTAAAGCAGTTAATTGTCAACATTACTACTACGAAAAATGTCGTAGTTCTAAGCTGCGGCCATGTGATATATTTGAATTTCTGCCATGTATTGGCACCATCTAAGCCTGCCGCTTCATATAATTCCGCAGATATGCCCTGCAAACCTGCAAGATAAATTACCATATAATATCCCATATACTTCCATACACTAAATAAAATAAGTGTAAAAAGTACCAGGGTTCCGCTAAACCATTTTGGAAGCTGATCCTGCGGAACTTTAAACAATGTTAAAAGTAAATAGTTAACAGGACCCTTTGACGGATGGAAAATCATACTCCATACCGCTGTAATGGCAACAAGAGATGCCACATAAGGGAAAAATGATACTGTTCTGAAAAAGCCTCTTGCAATTACTTTCTGATTCAATACAATCGCAAGGGCAAGAGATGCCACCATCGTAAGAGGTACGGTTCCTATTACATAAATAATGGTGTTCTTAAGTGCTGCAATAAAAAAAGTATCCGTAAATAACTTTTTAAAATTATCAAATCCGACAAGTGTAATTTCATTACTGCCGTCCCAATTCATAAATGCCAGGATAAACGCAAATACGATAGGAACCAATGTGAACACAGCAAATCCGATAAAGTTTGGTGCAATAAAGGAATAAGCAACCAAATCCTTCTTGGTATCTTTGCTTATTTTCTGATTACTCCGAACTTTCACAACCTGTCTCTGAACATGTTGTTGCTCCGCAATTAATTTTTGTTTTTTCTTCATATTGTCTTCTTTTTGAATCTGTACTAATAAGTCTGCTGATTTACTTTCCAGACTCTTTAACAGAGCGACTCTCTTTTCATCCATTTTGCGTCTTCCTTTCACTAATAAGGGGTTGACAAATGCCAACCCCTTTTTTGTTTTCATTCACTGAAGGATTCGTAGATTACTGTCCTAAGATCTTACCTACTTCTTCATTCATTGATGCAATACCTTCATCAATAGAAACTTCACGGTTCATGATAGATTTGTGATATGTATCAAGAACGTTGTTGATTTCTGCTACGTTTTCAGCATATGGAACTTCCAAATACAGATTGGAAACTTTTAAAGCTTCTTTAGATTCTGCGTCTGTTGGGAAGCCTTCAAGACCGGAAATCATACCTGCGATATCATCTGTCATAAGTGCAGGGAAGTTACCGGAAGAAGCCATAACTTTAGCACCTTCTTCACCGGATACCCATTCTACGAAATCAAATGCTGCGTCTTTAACATCAGATGCTGCTACTACAGAAAGACCTGTGATTGTACCAAGTGTGGAACCTGCTTCAACGCCTTCTGCGTGAGGATATTTAACGAGACCCCAGTTGCCACAAAGAGATGCATCATATTCGCCACTTGCAATGTTTGTCATTAATGTTGAAATAAACCAAGAACCCTGGTTCATCATAGCTACATCACCGCCGGAGAATGCTGCAGAGTAATGTAAACCTTCTGCAGATAAATCAGCGTAGTTTCTACATACCTGATCATCTTCCTGACCTAATACCATTTCATAATATGGTTTGAAGTAGTCATATGTACCGTCAAGAATGGAATGTTTGCCGTCTAATACACCAAATAACTGTACAGCACTTCTCCATGTATGGTAATGTGTACCATAAATCTGAGAACCGAATGTTGTATCTGTTACCTGTCTTGCTAATGCATCATATTCTTCGAATGTCATATCGTTTGTTGGATACGGAACACCTTTTGCATCAAAGAGATCTTTGTTATAGAAAACAACCCAAAAGTCATTTCTGAATGGAAGTTCATAAAGGCTGCCATCGATTGTGATCTGTTTGTCTACACCACCGTACTGAGCTAAGTCAATACCTGCTTCAGAAATGTAAGCATCGAGTGGCTCTAAAGTATTTTTAGATACTAATGTTGCGTAACCAGGAACGTCTTTAATTGTTACTACGTCAAAATCGGATCCGCTACCGGATAATTCTGTTGCAAGAACAGTCATATAATCCTGAGAACCTAAGTCAACCATTTCGATTGTAACGTTAGGATTAGCTGCTTCATAAGCTGCTTTGATATCTCCCCAATACTGAGTTGTAGCTTCATCCCAAATAGCCCATGTTAATGTAACAGGTTCTGCTGCTGCTTCTTCTGCTGCTGCAGGTGCTGCTTCTTCTGCTGCAGGTGCAGATTCTGTTGCTGCAGGTGCATCTGCTGCAGGTGCTGCTGCTTCTTCTTTAGCACCACAACCAACAAGTACAGAAGTCATCATAACTGCTGTTAACATGATGCTGATAAGTTTTCTTTTCATGAAAATGTCCTCCCTTTTCATTTATTTAGTTTTTATTTACATGTTCAAGTATATCGTTTTCTTCTTCTGTTTGACATAGAAGATTTTTTTATTTTATTCATAATTTCTTTATGTCCATACAAAAAAAATATATTATTTTATGATAACATTCAATATTTCTTTCAGTCACTTTACTATTTTCCATCCATACCCTAAAATTATAGTAACCCTAACCATTATGGAGTTATTATGAAGACAAAATTACGCTTAGATAAACTGAAAAAATATTCACAAAGTATTCGTGGCCGCATTCTGCTAAGTACGCTGGCTCTTATTTTGCTTGTCAGCACACTTGTTATTTTCATTACATATTCCATTTTGTCAGAATATATTTGGCAGAATATGATTCAAACATCAGAATCCCGCCTTTCACTATTATCTGCATCCATAGATGCCAACGTTGATAACGTAATGGGATTTTCCTATTCCTGCAAAACCAACCAGAAAACACGTAGTTTTCTGTTAAATCAGGAACCTTCACAACATAACAAAGCCAAAAGGGAAGCTAAAGATTTCATCTCGGAAACTTACTATGCCAACAACCTGTTGCATTCCCAGCTCATCCGACTTATCATTTTCACTCCTGAAGCAGACGAATTTTTACAGTTGGTGGAATCCACTTATTCAAGCGTTGCCGTATCTACGGATGCTTTGGAAACCATCCCATACTTCCAACTGTTACTTGAACACAAGAATGAAACATATGTGGGAATGATGCCAGATCCTTTCCTATATACAAGAGATGTACAAATGCTTCCGTTTGTAGATATCATAGAGCATCCATATAATACCGATGTCATCGGATACATTTATGGAGAAATGTCCCCACATGTTATAACGAATCCCCTATACAATGTTCATCGTTCTACCGATTCAACTTTTTATGTCAATATAGCCGGTCAGCTCTATCAATATTCGGAAAATACACTGCTTCCCATTGCGGAAGTATTCCAAAATGCGGAGCCACTACATGCCTATTCTGTGGACCCGGATACTTCCGTCCAAAAAGTACAATCTGAAGAAGGAAATTATATCTTAATCAATCGTCCGATTGACTTGTATGATTCCTATATTATGGAATGTATCAGCGAAGATAGTGTACAACAAAATATATTTGAAAGCTTTTTATCCATTGTAGCACTCATTCTTTTAGCCGCAGTTTTTATCACTATTTTAGTTGCCGGATTTTTGAACAAGATTATTTATGTTCCTGTTCTTCACCTGCAAAACCGTATGAGCAGGATTTCCGATGGTGATTTTTCCAGAGATACTTCTACGGAATGGAATCACGAACTTGGAGAAATCGGAAAGAAAATAAATGATTTGGCGGAAAATGTAGTTTCACTTATGAAACAGGAATTAGAAAATGAACGTGTAAAAAAAGACTATGAGTATCAAATGTTACAAAGTCAAATTAATCCTCATTTTCTATATAATACACTCAACTCCATTAAATGGATGGCTACTATACAAAATGCTCCCGGTATTGCGGAAATGACAACATCTCTTTCCAGACTGCTGAAAGACATCTCCAAGGGAACAACCAACCTTGTAACAATAAAACATGAATTGGATTTGATTCAGGACTATTTCACGATTCAGAAATACCGCTATGGAGGAACCATTACCTTATCGATTGATGTACAAGATGAATCGATATTAGAATGTTCCATCTTAAAATTTACAATGCAGCCACTTGTTGAAAATGCCATTTTTCATGGTATCGAACCAAAACTGAGTGCCGGTACTATTGTTATACATATTTATAAAGAAAATCAGGATGTACATATCGATATTACCGATGACGGTGTCGGTATCGACCCCGAAACTGCCAAACATTTGTTAGACAGCAATCAAGCCACTACCTCTTCTTTCTTTAAACAAATCGGTGTGGCTAATGTACATAAACGTTTACAATATGAATACGGTGATGAGTACGGACTTTCCATTACCAGCGAAGTCGGCAGTTATACTACCATCTCCATAGTATTACCTGCCAAAATAGGAGAAGAAGAATGATTAATTTACTAATTGCAGACGATGAACCTTTAGTGCAAGCCGGTATTAAATCAATGATTAATTGGGATGATCTTGATATTCATATCATCGGTACTGCCGCAAATGGTGCCCTTGCTTATGATATGATTAAAGCCAATTCTCCGGATATTGTCATAACAGATATTAAAATGCCTGTTATGACAGGTCTTGAACTTGCACAAAAATGTCACAAAGAACAATTGCAGCTTCCTGTATTTATTATTTTGACCAGTTATGAAGAGTTCGGTTATGCCAAAGAAGCCGTTTCTTATGGTGTATCCGACTATTTGGTAAAACTGGAGCTTACTCCCGAAACTCTTCGTGCTGCTTTGGAAAAGGCAATTGCTACCGTACAAAACTTACGTAAAACATCTCAATTGTCCGGTAGCGTTCCCAGCAGTATCGATATCTTAAAAGAACAGTTTTATACAAGACTTATTTCAAACCTGTTTGAAGTTGATACACAATTTGAATCGCAGGCCCAAAACCTAAAAATTTCATTTGATTATGCTTCTTTTGCAGCTGCTTACATAGAAATCAGCAGTAGCAAACTACAAAACATGACTTCTGAGCAACAATTGAACTTATACACAAACAGCCTGCAAATGACAGGAGAACTCATTTCAAAATATATCCCCTGTCATGTTCTTTCCTTAGACATGAAACATTTTGCCATCATTTTCTTCTTAAAAAATGATGATTATACAGGCTACGAAGGAATTATCCGTAACGCATTACAACAAGTTTCAGAAATGCTTTTCAATTACTACAGTGTAGAACTGAAAGCCAGTATCGGTTCTTTTGTTCCGAAACCTATGCAAATAGCAACTTCTTTCCAAGATGCCAAACAGATATTTTCCAAAATTTCAGATAACGCTAAAGTCGTTTTCTTCCATAATGTGACTGATAAGAGTCATTTAAAAAACGTATTTAATATTTCTATCTTTAAAGAAGATATCAGAAAAGCCTATGCGGAGTATAATACGGAAGCTTTACAGGATATTTTCACTACTATCATTGACTTGTTTAAAGAGCAGCCCACTCACTATGTACAGGCTTTGGATGCTGCCGGAAATGTCCTCCACTTGTCTCTATCGCTTTTAAACAATGGTGAACAAATTGTTTCATCCATATTCAAGGACAAACCCAATGGCTACCGTTCCTTATATGAACTGACAAATGTAGGGCAAATCATCGAATGGCTTCAAGTATTGCAAAACGGATTATGTGAGCAGTTTTCCACTTATCATAAAGATTACAAAAACAAAATCGTTATCAATGTAAAGAAATTTATTGATGAGCATGTGGAAGAAAAGCTTAATCTAAACATGGTTGCTGAAATTTTTAACTTTAGCCCCAACTATTTAAGTGTGCTATTTTCCAAATATAACGACATCGGTTTTAATGATTATATTAACCAGCAAAAAATTGAAGCAGCCAAACATATGATGACTGATGAAAATCTAAAGATTTATGAAATAAGTGATGCTCTTGGATTTGAGAGTGCTTTCTATTTTAGCCGCGTATTTAAAAAAGTAACCGGTTTATCCCCAAGAGATTATATGAAGCAAAACTTGTAATTTACTCTACGATTTTATGATATATAAAGGAGATACTTATGTTTTTCGAACACTCAGAATCTTTTACCGAAAGTTTTTCCTCTTTTCAGCGCTATCCTTCTATCTCAGACCGAGACGCCTGGAACAGCTTAGATGAAACTTGGAAGCAGGAAACAATTGCTTTAGGCGAGCAATACCTAAACTTCTCCTATTTGCCGCTTTCTGCAACAGATTTTATGGAGTTTAACCGTACAGGCAACCGGACCAACTATGAAAAGAAATGCTTCGAAAAACGCCATGCATTAAATGCCCTTGTTCTTGCTGAATGTGTCGAAAACCAAGGCCGGTTCATGGATAATATTATGAATGGTATTTTTTCTATCTGCGAAGAAAGTGCCTGGCAGTTACCTGCCCATAATACTTATGTCCGCGATACGCCTCAGCATATTCTTCCGGATTCCACTACACCTGTGCTGGATTTATTTGCCTGTGAAACCGGCAGTATCCTTGCAACAGTATTCTTTCTTTTAAAAGAAAAGTTGGATACCGTTTCTCCGTTTATATGCAAGCGCATTATGCACGAGCTCAATCACCGCATCTTTACATCTTATCTGAATGCTCATTTCTGGTGGATGGGAAACGGAAAAGAGCCAATGAATAATTGGACAATTTGGTGTACCCAAAACGTGCTGTTGTCTGTCTTCCTTTCAGACACAGATAATAATTTGAGAGAAAAAGTATTGAAAAAAGCATGTCAAAGTATTGACTATTTCCTTGCCGAATACGGAGACGACGGTTGTTGTGATGAAGGTGCAAATTATTACCGTCATGCCGGCTTATGCCTTTTTAATTCTATCGATATCCTTAATGCTGTTACTTCCGGCTTCTTCGAGTCCATGTATGAAGAAATAAAAATCAAAAATATAGCTTCCTACATTTTGCATGCTCATATCGAAGACGAATATTATGTAAACTTCGCAGACTGCTCTCCTGTCGCAGGACGCGCCGGAGTAAGAGAATTTCTCTTTGCTACATATACAAACAATACCGAAATGATGATATTTGCAGCAACAGACTACCTGAAAGGCTCTCGTGACGCCTTACTTCTGCCAAATGAAAACAATCTTTACTACCGGTTGCAAAACGGATTTACTGCTTCGAAAATCCGCGAGTATGCACAAGTATACCAAAATACAACTATTACACATTCGGATTATTATTATCCAAGCGTAGGGTTGTTCATTGCCAGAGATGACCATTTGTATCTTGCTGTCAAAGCCGGTGATAACGATGATAGTCATAACCACAACGACACAGGAAGTATTATTGTATATAAAGACGGCAAACCACTCCTTATCGACATTGGTGTAGAAAGCTATACCAAAAAGACATTTTCACCACAGCGTTATGAAATATGGACTATGCAGTCGGACTATCATAATCTTCCAACCTTAAACGGTTTTATGCAACAAAATGGTCCTGATTATAAAGCTACAAATGTCAACTATAAATTCCATCCGGATATTTGCGAAATATCCATGGATATCGCAGCTGCCTATCCAAAAGAATGTGGTATTACTTCCTATATCCGAAAAGCTGTTTTGCAGAAAGATACTCAGATTACTATAACTGACCAATATACATCGGACGAGAATGCAACAGTCACTTTACATTTTATGACTTATGAAAAACCTACTCCTATCGTTGATTCCGATTATTTGACCATTCAAATCGGTCAACTTGGTTCATTAACATTATCCCATGTAATGCTCGACGGTATAGAAGAATTTCCTATAAGTGATGCCCGTTTAATGCAAACATGGAAGCATCCTATTTATCGTATAAATGTGACTCTCACCTCAAATACAGTTATTGCATCTATTAAATAAAGGTAATTTCTATCACAAAAAAAGTCAGAAAATATCTGACTTTTTTTGTAAAAATATACATTTTATGATAAAATTGACTTAACATGTCGAGAAGTTGTATGCTTCCCGACACCCAAATACTACTTGTAATTCACAGAAAAGAGGGTTCTTATTATGAAATGTCCAAATTGTCAAACTGAAAATCCTGATTTAGCTAAATTTTGTAAAGGCTGTGGTGCAAAATTGGAAGCACCTACTGCAGGAGCAGCTGTTTTCTGTAAAGCGTGTGGAGAACCAATAAAACAGGGTGCCAAGTTCTGTCCTAAATGTGGTACAGGCGTTGCAGCACCAACAAATGCTCCGGTTCCTCCAACGGTTCCGACTCCACCACCAGCAAAACCGGTTTATGAAGGTCCTAATGCTATTGTGCCTCCAACAGCTCCGGTTCCACCAAAGGCTCCGGCTCCGCCAACGGCTCCTGTGCCTCCGGTAAGTGCTCCGGTTCCTCCAACGGCTCCGACACCGCCAACGGCTCCTGTGCCTCCGGTAAGTGCTCCGGTTCCTCCAAAGGCTCCGGCTCCGCCAACGGCTCCTGTGCCTCCGGTAAGTGCTCCGGTTCCTCCAACGGTTCCGACACCTCCGCCGGCAAAACCGGTTTATGAAGGTCCTAATGCTATTGTGCCTCCAACAGCTCCGGTTCCTCCAAAGGCTCCGGCTCCTCAGCCTGTTCCGGCTCAGCCAAAAGCTCCGGTTCCTCAGCCTGTTCCGGCTCAGCCAAAAGCTCCGGCAAAAGAAAAGAAAGGCGCTTCAACTATTATTATTATTTGCGCAGTAGTCGTAGTGTTAGCGATTGCTCTTGTTGTATTATTTAAAACCGGTGTAATCGGCGGCTCTTCTGCCGAAAACAACAAGAAAACTGAGGAAGCGGACAATAAAACAACCGACAGCGCAGAAACAACGGAAGAAGCAGAAACAACTACAGAAGAAACAGAACCGGAAGACACTTCCCTCTCTGCAGAAGAACTTGCCAAAATCATGGCTCCTATTGATTCTGTAAAAGATGAAGGTCTTGCCTTACTTACAGAAGAAGATACGGTTGGTTCCAGAGAAAAGCTTTCTACAGCACTCAATCAGTACATTTCCATTGCTCAGGAATATGGTACATATGACGAATTAACCGATTGCATAAACGATGCATATAACGGCTATGTTGAAGCAACTATTACCCAGGTTAACCGCTTATATAAGCAGGATGTTTCTACCGGATTATATGAACAGATGCATATAGATGCAAATGCTGCTCTCGACCTCTCTGCTAAAATAGAAGCTGCCGGAATAGATGTAGACGCTTCTTCTATTGAAGAAATCATGGCAGACTTACCTGCAAATTATAAAGAACGTTATATCTTAGCTATCAACGAGCTTACAGAAGCTGAATCCTGGTCCCGTTCTACAGCATGGGCGATTATGGAAGATGTTCCAGGTCTTGGACTTTACGATGAAGCTGATTTAGACGATCCTCTTCGTCTCCGCTATGCATACTCTCTTGCTATGTATACACGAAAAGCTAATGCAACAGATATTGAAAGCGGAAGCCTCTCTCCTAGAGATGCCGGTATGAAAATTTTAGATTCCATCGATGAAATGGATTACAATCCTGTTTTAATATTAGATGCTGCTGATTACTTCAAACAGGCAGGTGAAAACTATACAGCAAATGTATTATATTCGCTGTATGATGAATTAACTTCTATCATCGAATATTATCAGGGACTCCGTATTCCAAGTGAGATTCCATGGGAACGCTACTGGTATTTCAATGATTTCGGTGAATACTCTGTAGATGACAGAAACGGTGCATCAGCTGAATGCCGTCAAGAAATCCGTATACGCGCACAAGAAGTTCTGTCTTCATTATAATAAAGGAGTTTCGTATCTGATATTATGAGTAAAAAGTACAAAAAAATATTACGTCTCTTGCAGACAAAAAGGGGACGCCTATTAGGCGTTTCCCTTTTCTTTCTGCTTATCCTTATAATTGTAGGCATTGTGCTTATATGTACCAGCAAACCTGAGATTGAAACTCCCCAAATTGCTGAAGAATCCATTGAAGAGACCTTACCTATTGACAAACCTGAAGAACAACCGATTAAAGAAGAAGTAGTTCCTGAGCCGGAAGAACCAAAGAAAATATATCCACAGCCGGAATATGATTTTGAGTTGGAAGAAATTGTCGTTGAAATACCAGACATGAAAAAGGAATATACTTACGCATGGGTAAGTGACATTCATCTTATCACAGATATCGAAGAAGGGGATGTTGATGCCGAGTCACTTCTCACTCTTTTGCAGAGATATGAAACCTTATCCATAACTGACGACGGAGTACATGGTAAAGAATTGTGGCCGGAAATCGTTAAATATCTGAATTACGAATACGGAGAAGGCAATCTGGACGCTGTTATTTTTGGTGGGGATTTATTAGACTATTACAGTCCCAAGAATATGGATTATTTCCAAACCTATTATAAGCAGCTGGATATTCCAAAACTGTATATCCGCGCTGACCATGATTATGGTGCTTTTTATGGTGCATCCGAAAGCGAAGGCTATCGCCGCCATGCCGAATTGGATGGGGATGACTGGGAGAAAAAATATATTGAAGAAGAGGATTTCATCATTTTAGGTATCAACGGTTCCACCAAAGATATTCCCGAAGAAAGACTTCCTTACTTGGAAGAAATGTTTGCCAAAAACAAACCTATTATTATCGTTACACACGTTCCATACGAAGCTGATATAGACACTCCTGACATTCCCGAATCACTCGAAGAATTATCTATGAGAGTCCGTAATAAAATATACTACTGGGGCGGTGGGAATTACAAACCAAACGATAAAACCAAACAATATTTTGATATGATTTATACTGAAGATACTCCTGTTGTACAGGTACTAGCCGGACATATGCACGAAGCATGGGACGGTATGATTACAGAACAGGTAAGACAGCATATCTTCACTCCTGCATTTAAAGGAACCATCGGTCTTGTACATATTGTCCCGGAGGGCTATCTAAAAAAGGAAGAAGCCATAAACAACTTCTTCAATCAAATAGATGCAGAATAACACAAAAAGAGGATTGGAAAATTCCAATCCTCTTTCTCTCTTTATGTAATGTATATTACAGTTTAAAGAATTTAATATTTCCCTCTAACTCTTTAGAGATTATCTGTAACTGCTCAGCTTCATCTGCAAGCAGCTGAATTGTGGCTGTCATCTCTTCTACCGATGCTGTTGTTTCTTCTGTAGATGCTGCATTTTCTTCTGAAATAGCAGATAAGTTAGAAATAACATCGATAACTTCCGCACGGGCATTATCACATTCTCTTGTCTGCCCTCTGATACCTTCTACTTCATTGTTAGAAGCATCAATACCTTCGGATACATTCTGGAACTGAGCTTTGGTCTGCATAAGTTTATCAGACTGTTCGTTAACAATAGCTTGTACTTCTTTCATAATATTAACTGTTGTCTCCGAATCACTCAATAATCCGTCGATAATATGAGAAATGCTTGCTGTAGACTCAGATGACTGCTCTGCAAGCTTACGAATCTGATCCGCTACTACTGCAAAGCCTCTACCCTGTTCACCTGCTCTTGCAGATTCTATAGAAGCATTAAGTGATAACAGATTGGTTTCTTCTGCAATAGATTTAATCAAGCTTACCGCTTCACTAATCTTATTCGCTGATTCATTCGTTGCAATGACTTGTGCCGCAATACGATCTACTGCTTCCATTGTTTTATCATTTGAAACAGATAATTCATTTACAATTCTGATAGAATCATCACCGGAAACTTTCATATTTCCGGCTCTTTCATTCAGATTAGCCACACCATCCACAATATTTTCAATCAGCATACCCATCTGATCAATTCTTCCGGACGCAATTTCAATATCTTCTGCCTGAGATGTCGCACCCTGTGAAATACCTTCGACAGCTTTTGAAATTTCAACAGATGTAACATTGATATTACCTGCCATATTGTGAACTCTGTCTCCGGTCTGGAATAATGCGTTTGCTGCACTTGTAATATTTCCCATAACCACAACAAGCTCATCCTTCAAATCCTGAACGCCCTGAACCATTTGTCCCAGTTCATCCTTGCGCTTTAAGGCACGCTTATCCACTTCAATTGTCAGATCACCCTCTGCAAGACCTATTACTGCTTTTTGAGCCGCTTTAAGACCTGCCACAATGGATCTTACCATAATGATTACAACAATCAGCACCAGCACAAGTGCCAAAACAATCACGCTAACCAATGTAATAATCTTTTCACTGATAAAAGCATCTACATCCGCACTTGGAATACCTGCAAACGACATACCAATGATTTTACCGTCAGAATTTTTTAATGGCCGATACGACACATAATAATTCATATTATTAATCGTTGTACTGTCCGAATGGAAAACCTCACCTCTGTTTATTACGGCTTCATATACTTCATCAGAACATGTAGTTCCGAGAATTCTTTTATTTGTTTCCGTATTTATGAGTGATGTCGCATAGCGTGTATTATCATAAAACAATGTTACATCCGCCTGCGTTCCTTCTACAAATTCATCAATAATATCTTCGGCTAAAGTAATATCAAATTCACCTTTCATCAGGTGATTATTCTCCATATTCAGCCAGTAATCTCCCGGATCCAATGCATCATATGCCGCTGCAACACTGGTACTTAGCATATCCAAATCGTTCAATTGCGTTTCACCGATGCCTGCTTTTGTAGAATTTACTGCTACAACGCATAATAAAATACCAATTATCAGTACAGGAAGTATTGATAAGCTAATTAGTTTCGTCACAAGTGACATTCCTTTTCTTTCGTTCTTAACCTTCATTTCGTCCTCCTATAACACGTATTTATTTCTTGTATTAGAAACACTTATAATATAATCATTTTATCACATTTTTAATTTTTTTCAATCTTTTAACATAAATAAAGAGAAATTTTGTGCAAATTTCTCTTTATTTTTACTTTCTGTTTTATTTTTTCAAACAATTCATACTTGTCTTATTTTGCAGCTTCCTGCACATTCGTAATCACATCGTTTATTACATCAAACTTGTAAACACACGGTTTGCTTTTCACACGTAATACTGTTGCATAATAAGAACCGTCAAATGCTTCAATATAATACGGTGCACCATCTCCGCCAAACAACTTATTAATGTTTTCATAATTGCCTTTTCCAAAATCCGCCAGACTTCTTGCTCTGACAATCGTTGCTGCATTCTGATCAAAATTAATATCTGTAGAAACCGTCAGATAATAATAATTTTGAATTCTCGTCACCTGTACCATTCCTGCCATGTTAAGCGGAACCGGATTCCGTGCAATTACGCGGAAATTATTTTTATTCACTGTAAGAATCATTGATGCATGAACACATGGAAAATGAATCATATTTCCTTCTATTGTAAAGGAACGGACATATTTTCCATATAATTCCGGCACACGCTGAACTTTTTCCAATACCACTTCCAGGCTATTTGCATTTCTGCGGAATATGTACATCTCGCCTGTCATGGAGCTCCATACATAAAATTTACCGGTAGTAACATCATATTCAATATAATGCGGTCTGACTCCTACTCCACCAATGGCCTGCAGTTCTTGATATCCTTCATCCATTTTGGCATAAGTAACTACCCGATGATTTTCCGTATCTACTACCATGTAAATAACTCCGTCACCGGCAATCGCATGTGGCTGTGATAAATCCGAAGCCATAACTTTCCAGTCTTTTGCATTAACACCGGCGCCTTTACTATAAAGCACCTGATTATGATAACTATCAACAAGATAATAGGTATCTCCAATTTTCTCAATCTGTGTCGGAACGGATAATGCATCATAGCTATTACGATACCCCGGATAATAGTTTCCTGCCTGAACTGCCAAAGAAGCATCGCCTGCCATTATTAGTACAGCAAGTAATGCTGCAACCACTTTATATACAGCTTTTCTTTTCATAGCCTATCACCTCATATGTTATTACATTACTAATATTTACATCTTAACATATTTTTACAAAAATAGCTCTTATTGTTTCTTTTTGTAATAACGCCCTTCTGCAATATCTTTAGCCATCTGCCCTTTAAGCTCTTCTACGCTTTCAAATCGCATCTCCGGTCGTTTAAATGAAAATAGTTTTACTGTAATTTCTTTCCCATAAATATCCTGTGCGAAATCATATAAATAGGTTTCTGCCCCCAGAAGCTTTTCCTCATTCACAGTAGGCTTATATCCGATATTGGTAATACTTTTATATGCCTTATCGTCATATAATACTTCTGAAAAATAGACCCCATTCGGCGGAAGCAGTTTTTTCTCGGATGGTATCAGATTCACTGTCGGCATGCCAAGTGTTCTGCCTAATTTCTTTCCATGCTTTACTTGTCCCGTAATACTGTATGCTTCCCCCAAAAGGCGTTCCACCTTTTCCATTTTCCCCTGTACTATTTGTTCTCTGACATATGTGGAACTGATTTCTTTCCCTTCCATGTCACGAATTTTATCAATAATTGCAAGCTCATAGCCGCAAACAGGTGATAATTCTTTTAGAAGCTCTGCATTTCCTTTTCCTTTGTCTCCGAAAGATACATCATAGCCGGCTGCAATAAAACCGGCACACATCTGTTTACAAAGGATTTTCTGCACAAAATCTTCCGGTGCAATTGCTGCGGATTCTCTTGTCATGGGATACTCAATCAAAATATCGATTCCCATGTTTTTAAAAAGGACTCTCTTTTCTTCTCTTGTTGTCAGCTCCGGCTGTATTTTTCCTGTGAACAGCTCCATTGGAGATGGCTCAAAGGTAAATACTACAGCTTTCATCCCCTGGCGTTTCTTTTCCAAAATCATCCGAAGAAGCGCTTTGTGTCCTTTATGTATTCCATCGAATTTGCCAATAGCAATTGCTGATGGTGTATTTAATTGAAAGCTTGTGTCATTTTCAATAATGTACATTCTATCCTTCTTCCGGCAAAAACATTTTCCATGGTTTTACTGTTTTTTTGTCATTCCATGCAAGGAACACACCATAGAACTGTCCCTTTGCATCACATATGCGGCATTTTTCCGTTGTTGGAATTTTTGTCAGCATATCATAATGTAATTCATTTCCGTTTTTTAACATTTTTTCCGCAAACGGTTTTACCAAAATCCGTTCATACTGTTCAAAACAAGTTTCCACCGGAATCACAATCTCTTCCAATCGATTTTCATCCCGTAGTGTCTGTATTTGTGCAAGACTGTACGAATTCTCTTTCAAAAACATCCCTGCCTTCGTACGTTCCAAAGCGGTCATGACAGCTCCGCATCCAAGCTTTTCTCCTATATCCGCACAAATGCTACGAATATAAGTTCCCTTCGAGCAAGCAACTCTTATTACTACTTTCGGCAGTGCCATTTCCAGTATTTCCATCTCAGACACATGTATCGGTACTGCTTTTCTTTCCACTTCAATACCGGCACGTGCAAGCTCATAAAGCTTCTTCCCATCTATCTTTTTTGCAGAATACATAGGCGGAACCTGCATTTGATCCCCTTCCATGGAATAAATCACCTGCTTTACAGTCTCCTCTGTTAACAAACTTACATCTGCGTCTGTAACCGTTACTTCTCCCCAGATATCCAATGTATCTGAGATTTTGCCAAGCTCAAACTCGGCTATATATTCCTTATCATGATCTGTCAGCATGTCACAAAGCTTTGTAGCATTTCCAAGACAAACGGGAAGTACGCCTGTTGCGTTTGGATCAAGTGTCCCTGTATGCCCGATTTTTTTCTGCCTACAGATACCGCGCATCTTAGCTACTACATCATGACTTGTATATTCCTGTTCTTTTGATACGATGATAATTCCATTTATCATGCATTTACTCCATCAATAAGCTGTTTTTCAATCTGCTCGGAAAGATTGTTAATAATGTCATGGCTCGTGCCGTTTAATGTACAACCGGCTGCTCTCATGTGACCGCCACCACCAAATGCAGCAGAAATCTTTGACACATCCACCTTACCACAGGAACGCATACTTACTTTATACTCCAGCGTACCTGTTTCGTATAAGAAAATCGCACATTCTACACCCTTAATAATACGAAGCTGATTTACAATACCATCCAAATCTTTTGGACCGACACCATAGAAATTCATCGTCTTTTTATCAATAACACTTACGACGCATTTTCCGTCAAGAAACAGAATACTTTCCAAAAGTGCTCTTCCCAAAATCTGATTCTGTACATAAGTTTTTTCATAAAAAGTTTCATCAATCAGTTTCGGAAAATTAAATCCGTATCCAATCAGCTTTGCAGCGGTCTGTAATGTTTCCGGTTTTGTATTGGAATACTGGAACACTCCCGTATCATGAATCATGCCGATATAGAGTGCCATCGCAATATCCACATCCATATATTCCTCTTCTATCAAATTACATACCAGTTCACTGGCAGAGCTTGCATCCGGAATTACATAGTTTACATCTCCTGTTCCATCTGCATTCGTTACATGATGGTCAATATTGATTTTTTTAGTTGCTGCGTCAAATAACGACTCTGCTCGTCCCAGTCTGTCTTTACTGCAGTCTACTGCAAAAAAAACATCTCTCGGCGGAATAAAAAAACAACCTTCGTCTGTACAACCGTAACGCTGCTCAATCCTATCAATATCTTTAATGCAATTGAAAATATCTGCCGGTTTTTCCAGATATACCGTAATTTCTTTTTCCGGAAATACTTTTTTCAGATAAAGATACAAGCCCATGCAGGCCCCTACACAATCCCCGTCCGGTCTGATATGTCCGCTGATACCGATTGTTCCCGCACTTTCACATTCTTTTATTAAATCAATCTTATTCATCGATTTCATCACTTTCTTCCTGTTCATCCTCTCTGACAGGCATATCCTTCATTACATCATCAATCTTCTTTGACATGCTGACACCATACGCAATAGACTGATCCATTACAAAGGTAATTTCCGGTGTGTTACGAAGATTGATTGTTTTTGCCAGTCTGTTACGGATATATCCGCTTGCACTGCGAAGTCCGGCAAGTGTATTATCTACTGCCTCTTCATCGCCAAGCACACTAATCCACGCCTTACAAGTTTTTAAATCCGGAGAAACTTCTACGGATACAACAGATGTAAATGGATGGATTCTCGGATCCTTGATTTCGCTACGAATGATTTCTGCCAGAACCTTCTGTACTTCACCATTCACACGAGTATTTTTTACACTGTGTTTTCTCATAACATACTCCATTCTATTCCTATAAAATCCGCCTAGTGCTTTCATGCCATAGCAAAATCACCTGCGAATTTCGATTTTTTATACAAACAAGTTATGTCAGTGCCTCGTTATGAGACACTGACATTTAATTATTTCACTTACCTGCCTGATGTGTTTCTCTGAATGTAGAGGTTATCATGGCATTTTCATATGACTATCTAGGTACTTCTACCATGATATAAGCTTCTACGATATCAAGCTCCTGCATCTGGTCAAAGCCGTCAAACACAAGACCACACTCAAAGCCTGAACGTACTTCTTTTACGTCGTCCTTGAATCTCTTAAGAGATGCTAACTGACCTTCATAAATCTGTTTTCCTTCTCTTGAGATACGAATCTTACAATCCTTCTTGAACTCACCATCAAGCACGTAGGAACCTGCAATGTTACCAATATTGGAAGCTTTAAAGATCTGGCGAACTTCTGCATGACCGATTACTTTTTCTTCAAAGATTGGATCAAGCATACCCTTCATAGCACGTTCTACGTCTTCAATCGCTTTGTAGATTACGTCATACAGACGAACGTCTACTTTTTCCTGTTCTGCAGTTGCTTTTGCCTGCATATCCGGTTTTACGTTAAATCCGATAATAATCGCATTTGCTGCTGCTGCAAGAGATACGTCAGATTCGTTGATTGCACCAACACCACCGTGGATACATTTTACAATTACTTCTTCATTAGACAGCTTCATCAAGCTCTGTTTTACAGCTTCTACGGAACCCTGTACGTCTGCCTTGATGATTAAGTTCAGTTCTTTCAAATCGCCTTCCTTAATCTGAGAGAACAAATCATCAAGAGACATTCTTGCTTTTGTCTCAGCAAGCTTCTGTTCTTTATGCTGTGCCATATATGTTTCTGCATAAGATTTTGCAGTCTTATCACTATCATGTGCAAGGAATACTTCCCCTGCAGTCGGTACATCGGAAAGACCTAAGATTTCTACCGGTGTAGATGGTCCGGCTTCTTTTACTCTCTTTCCTTTGTCGTCAATCATCGCTCTTACTTTACCAAAGCTTGCTCCGGCTGATACGAAGTCACCAACCTTCAATGTACCTTTCTGTACAAGGATTGTTGCCACAGGACCGCGACCCTTATCCAGCTCGGCTTCGATAACAAGACCTCTTGCTTTTCTCTTCTTATCTGCTTTTAATTCTAAGATTTCAGCTGTTAAAAGTACTGTTTCCAAAAGGTCCTCAATACCCTGGCCCATCTTAGCCGATACCGGTACGAATTCTGTAGATCCGCCCCAATCTGTTGGAACTAATTCGTATTCCATTAATTCATTTTTTACTTTATCAATATTTGCTGCCGGTTTATCGATTTTGTTTACTGCTACAATTACTTCTACTCCGGCTGCTTTTGCATGATTGATAGCTTCAACTGTCTGTGGCATTACACCATCATCAGCAGCTACTACAAGAATAGCAATATCTGTTGCATTTGCTCCACGCATACGCATAGCTGTAAACGCTTCGTGTCCCGGTGTATCAAGGAATGTAATCTTTTCGCCATTAATACGAACAGTATACGCACCGATTGCCTGTGTAATACCACCGGCCTCTTTATCTGTTACATTTGTCTTTCTGATTGCATCCAGAAGTGATGTTTTACCGTGGTCAACATGTCCCATTACGCAAACAACGGGCGGACGTTTTACCATCTTGGCTGTATCTTCTTCGTCTTCTTTTAAGAGTTCTTCGATTACGTCTACCTGAACTTCTTTTTCGCACATAATTTCATATTCAATTGCGATATTTTCAGCTTCTTCGTAGCTTACTTCTGTATTTAAGGTAACCATCTGTCCCTGAAGGAACAGCTTTTTGATAATTACACTTGGCTGCATTTTCATCTTATCAGCAAGGTCTTTAATCGTAAGCTTTTCAGGGATTGTGATTACTTTAATTGTCTCTTCCGGTTCTACTTCTTTCTTTTCAGGCTTGATGAATCTGCCAGCTTTGTTTTTCATCATCTTGCTGTCATCTTCTTCGTAGAACATATCTTTTTTCGATTTCTTATCTCTATCCTGGTTATTTCTTCTCTTTTCGTCCTGACCGCGTTTTTCAGGTTCCATCATTGGTGCATCTGCTCCAAATCCTTTTCCCTGACCTTGTTTTTTGAAACGGTTGTCTCGGTTTTCTCCTCGTGCATTATCCGGTCTCTGACCGCGTTCACTATTATTAAAAGATTTACCACCAGCATTATTACCGTTTTGAGGACGCGCATTATTCTGATATCCCTGACGAGACGCGCCTTCCCCTCTGCGATCTTTGTCAGCAAAGTTTCTGGAGTCTGCATTTCTCTGCTCTCCTCTTCTTTCAGGCATTTGTTTTTTTTCTGCAGTTTGTACTACTGTTGTTTCTTCTACGTTTTCTGCCACTGCTTCCGGTTTTGTCATCGGTTTTTTAAACTGCTGCTGTTGCTGCTGTTTTCTTGCTGCAAAATCATTTGTAACCGGCTGTGGTTTTACACTTGGTTTAATAAGTGGTCTGTATGGGTTCTGCTGTGTAGCAGGTCTTGCCTGATTTCTGTTTTGAGGATTTTGCTGCGGACGCTGTCCATTCCCCTGAGGTCTGTTTCCCTGCTGTGGACGCTGTCCCGGCACCTTACTATTTCCGGAATTACTTACAATAATGATTTTTTTCTTTTTCTTTGGAGGTTCTGCAGGCTGCTGTTCCTGTTTAGCAACTTCTTTAACAGGTTCTTCTGCTTTCACCTCTTCTTTTACCTCTTCTTTTACCTCTTCTTTTACCGCTTCTTCCTTTGCAGGTGCCGCTGCCTTTCCAAAACGAGCCTTTACCATTTCAATAGCAGCATCTTCTATAGAACTGTTAGCAGCCTTTACTTCAACTCCATTATCATTTAAGTATGTAAGGACATCCTTACTCTGTATTTCTAACTCTTTCGCAAGTTCATGTACTTTCATTTTCGCCATGCTTACTACTACCTCCGTTTTCTTACAAATCAAGTTGCTTCTGAATCATATTTGCAAAGCCTGCATCTGTAATAGCCAGACTTGCTCTCGTCTGTTTTCCCATTGCATGTCCCAGACTTTCTTTGTTGCCGTATATTTTATACGGTATGCTCCGATAATTGCACATATCCTGAAAGTGCTTTTTCGTATTATCCGAAGCATCTTCTGCAATCAGTACAAGATATGCATTTCCTTCTTTTATTGCTTTTTCTGTGGAAAATTCCCCACTTGCCGCTTTTCCGGCCTTCGTTGCCAGTCCGATACTGGAAAGAACCCTATCTGTCATACTTTTCTTCAAACTCCCTGTTTAAACTATCATATATTTCAGATGGAATTTTCATTTGAAAAGACCTCTCCAGACCTTTTGTCTTGATTGCTCTTTTCAAGCATTCTTTAGAAAAGCACAAATATGCACCTCTGCCGTTCATCTTTCCGGTTGCATCCAGTACGATATCGCCTTCTGCCCGTTTCAGAACACGTAGCATTTCTTTTTTACTTTTCATTTCTGAGCAGCCGATGCACTGTCTCATTGGGATTTTCTTTGCCATCTTATACCTTCTTCAATTTATTCTTCAGAAGCCTCTTCTACTTCTTCATACTCTTCATCATATTCTTCGTATTCGTCATATTCTTCATAATCTTCATCATCAAGATAATCTTCATAACGGAAGCCAGGAGCATCTTTTGCCTGTGTTTCAGATTTGATGTCGATTTTATAATTTGTTAACTTCGCAGCAAGTCTTGCATTCTGTCCTTCTTTACCGATTGCAAGTGAAAGCTGATAATCAGGTACTACAACCTTTGCAGTTCTTTCTTCCGGATCTGCAAATACTGCCACGATTTTTGCCGGTGATAATGCATTCTGGATAAAGTTACCAGGGTTTTCATCCCATTCAACAATATCAATTTTTTCGTTCTTTAATTCACCAACTACCGCGTTTACACGTGTACCGTTCTGACCAACGCAAGCTCCTACAGGATCTACGTCAGGATCAAGGGATCGAACAGCCATCTTGGTTCTGCTTCCTGCTTCACGGGCAATACTCATGATTTCTACTGTACCGTCTTTGATTTCTGTTACTTCAGATTCAAATAAACGTTTTACCAGTTCAGGATGTGTACGGCTTACTAAGATTCTTGGTCCGCGGGATGCATTAGATACCTGAAGGATATATACCTTAATACGTTCTGTCGGCTTAAATACTTCACCCGGTACCATTTCGTTTTCATTTAAAAGTGCATCTGCTTTACCTAAGTTAATACTGATATTTCTGCCTACATATCTCTGCACAATACCTGTTACTACTTCTTTTTCTTTTTCATAATACAGATTGTAAATGGAGCTTCTTTCTTCTTCACGAATCTTCTGTAAGATAACGTTCTTTGCATTCTGTGTTGCAATACGTCCGAAGTCTTTGGAATCAACTTCTACTTTAATCACATCTCCTGCTACTACGGATTTCGCAAGCTTCTGTGCATCTTCCAAAGCAATCTGTAAGCATTCGTCTTCGATTTCTTCTACTGTCTCCACAACTGTTTTTTCGTAATAGCAATGGAAATCTCCTGTTTTTCTGTCCATTTCCACTACTACGTTGTCAGCTTTTCCAAAATGATTCTTACATGCTGTAAGCAATGAATTTTCAATTGCTTCAAAAAGAGTATCTTTGCTGATATCTTTTTCCTTTTCTAACATGTCAAGTGCCATCAATAATTCCTTATTCATTTTCCGTTTGTCCTCCTATATTAAAAATCTAACGCTAATCTAATCAGTGCTACATCACTTCTGTTAAACGTCATTTCTTGTTCTGTTTCTTCATCTGTTACAATTGTAATTGTATCTGCATCAAATGCACTCAGAATTCCACTAAATTCTTTCTGCTTTTCAATTGGTTTATAAGTCTTAATTTCGACCTCATCACCAATGCTTTTTTGTAAGTGCTTATCTTTTTTCAGTGTTCTGCCAAGTCCCGGGGAACTCACCTCCAAAATATAAGCTTCCGGAATAAAATCATCCTGATCCATCACTTCCGAAACTGCTCTGCTTACGTTTTCACAATCGTCAATGGTTACGCCGCCTTCTTTGTCAATATATGCACGTAAGTACCATTCACTACCTTCCTTTACATATTCCACATCATAGATTTCCACCTGGAACTTTTCTGTAATCGGAAGAAGGATTGCTTCAAACTTTGCTTCATAGGTGTCTCGTTTTGCCATTTAGTATCCTCCTATATACAACGTAAAAGAGTGGACTTGCTAGCCCACTCTCTCGTCAGTAACATTATTAACATATGTAATATAGCACATTTTCCTAATGTATGCAAGAGGTTTTACATAATATTACCTACATATACCCTACATTTAATAGTGTTTCAAATTCTTCTACCGGAATCGGTTTTGAATAAAAATATCCTTGTGCTATGAAAGCACCAATTTCTTTCATAAGATTTACATCCTTCTGCGTTTCCACACCTTCACAGATAATTTGAGCATCCAAATCTTCGGAAAGCTTAACAATACCTCTCATAATCTTCACCTGTCGTTCCGGATTATCTGTGTTCAAGAAAAAGGAACGATCCATTTTTACAACAGATGCAGGAATATGTTCAAAAATTCCCAAGGACGAGTAACCGGCTCCAAAATCATCGATAGCAAGCGGAATATTCCGATTCTTTAGCTCCTCGAAAGTTTCTCTTGCTCTCCGCTGTTCCATTTCCTCCATAACAAGAGTTTCTGTTACCTCAACCTCAATTAAATCTTTCGAAATATTATACTTTTCTAATACAGCTTCGAATCTATCTGCAAATCCCGGCATCACAAAGTGCATACGCGAAAAATTGCAAGACACGGTCACCACCGGAAGTCCCGCATCCATTCTTCTACGAAGCAGCTTACAAACTTCTTCGCAAATAAACATATCTATCTCTGTAATCCTACCTGTTTGTTCGTAATATGGTATAAAGAAGTTTGGGGCTTTTATTTTACCTCCATCGCTTGGATCCTTAAATCGTACCAATGCCTCTGCTCCCACAATTTTACCATCACGTACATCAACCTTTGGCTGGTAGAATGCTACAAAATCCTGATTAATATCTGCTCGTTTTAAAAGCTTCTCCCGGTCATGTTTTTCTTTTAACATTTCTTGCAAGGATTCATCATATATCTTGATATTGTTTCCTATTCTACTATCCGGAAATTCTAATACTTGATTTGCACAATCGATTCCTTTTCGAATATCAATCTCTTTATCCGGAATCAGGTAAACACCTACTTGAATATTCAAAACATCTCTATTTGCTTCATTTATAGTTTGCTCCAACGTATTTTTTAATTCTTTGATACGTTCATAGAGTTCTTCCTCTTCACTGTAATTTAATAAAAGTACAAATCTGTCTCCCTGGCTTCTGGCACATATTTCTTTGTCTTCGTATATCGAACCACATAATTTTTTAACCAAAATATCTAATAGCTTTTCTCCTGTATTCCATCCATAAACAATATTATATCGACGAAAATTCAACAGGTTAAGATAGACAATGGCATACTTATTTTTCCTTTCCGGAAGCAGCTTGCTCTCTCCCCGATAAGTAAAATAGTTTAGATTCCAAATATCCATCCTGGTATCTTTATACATTAACTTTTGAATCTTTTTGTTATCCGCAAGCTTTTGGCAAATAACCCATATAATAATCACCATGATAATGATCAAGACACCATTAATCACAATGCTGTTATCGCGAATAAACTCTACAAATATAACTAATGGATATGTTATTTCTTTCAACATATACTCATTAATCATCTTAAAATCAATGTCTATAATTGTCTTTTCCAAAATGGAAGCAAGCTGTGTCTGATCATTCGCTATAGCAATAGAAATCAAATACTCTGTATTCAGAATACTCTTGATTTGCAAATCATTATAACGCAAATCCGTACGCATCAGATTCTCTACAAAATATCCATCACAAAGCACAACATCTACTTCCTGTTTACCTAACGCATCAATACAATCCTGCTGATTTTCGAAGCTGATAATCTGCATACCTTCTGTGTCAGATACACTCTCCGCTTCTTCCTGCAAAAAGCTTAACGTTGCTAAGGTTTGAATACTTTCTCGCTTTGCCCCTTTATTCATAACCAATACAAGTGGTACCTGTGCATAATCACAAATAGACTTCAAACCATGTTCTCTTAAAACATTTTCTTGCTCTGTGGAAAAAGACAAAATATCAATTTCGTCTTTTTCAAGCGCTTTTATAGCCTCCTGCCTATCTTGCATCAGAACATATTCCAGCTTAAGCCCTGTAATACTTAATCCGCTTTCCAGCATCTCCCTGGTAAGTCCTTTAAACTCACCATCTTCTACATAAGAAAAGGGATAATTATTATCCAAATAACCTACTCGAAGTACTTTCTTCTTATCTAAAAATTGTTTTTCCTCTGTCGTAAGAAGGGTTTCCTTATCAAATTTGTCATAATAAAACCGATTCATCAGCTCGGTTTCTAATTCAGGGCAATTCATCTTTACATCTACAATGGCTGTATTTAATTCACGTAATACTTCATCGTTTCCCTGATAGGTAATGTAATAGAAAGGTCTTGGTGCAAAACGTCCCAAAAGTCTCTGCCCTTGTTTTACCTCTGTAAATGTATGCACAAATGCATCTATTTCACCTGCATCCAAGGCTGCATGCATATCTGCCGTTGTTTCATATTCTATAACCTTTGGTTCTTCAATCCCGTTATAATAAAGATATTCCATAAATTCTGCTTTTCTAACATAGTCTTTTACCATGCCAAAGCAAAAATCCTTCATAGCATAGAAATCTTCGTAAGCCGTATCTGTATCCTGATTAGCCGCAATCACACCAAAGGTATAACCGCTGGAAAGATCTGCATAACTGTAAATCTCTGCCCTTTCTTCGGAATACTGTGCTGACCCCACAAGATCAACTTCTCTATTTGACAATTTTTCTAATGCATCAGACCAACTTTCACATTCTACATATTCAAGATTCCACGCAGCATAATTTGAAATCTCTCTTAAATACTCTACATCCATACCTCCGTAGGAGCCATCTTTCTCTACAATATGGTATCCATCCATAGGGAAAAAGGCCACACGAACGGTTCTTCTTTCTACCGCATGCACATTATCAGCAACGGAAAGGAAGATAAAGAAAGACATAAACATCAATATCAAAAACTTTACAATCCTTTTAGAATATGTTATTTCTGCTTTATCATTCATGCTATTGTTCCCCTTGCGTGAATTTTTCTTCGGATACAGTCAATTGTACTATCTATACGAAATTAATTATATAATTTTCCGACAATTTTTGCAATGTATACACTGCCGAAAGAGTTTTGATGGTTCCAGATGCCGACTTTCCAAAATGCATTCCGACTTATCAATCAGACTTTCCGCTTTGATACCCATCAAACACAAAGGATGTGCCCAAATCCGAAGAAACAAATCTTGCCACCTTATTTGCATCACCACCATCATAGTCACCGTCTGCTCCCTGACCCACAAGCAATACTAACGTATCTTTTTCGATATATGGCATCTGCGGAAAATCATATGGTTGATACGTCTTGTCAAAAAGCGTAACCTCCGGATTTCCTTTCAATGTAACTTCGTTGTAGCTTTTCCCGCCATCTTTGGTCACATATAAAACTGCTTCATCACCGCCATTATGAGACAGTGTCGCAAATCCTAAAGCTTCATTGATAAAAGTAAACTCTATGCTGCCTCCTGCATCATCTCCAAACGGCGCCGCACTCGTCATATACCAGTTTTTTCCGTTATCCCTGCTTTTTAGCAGGACATACACTCTGCTTCCTGCCGCCGCATCCGCAACTGCCATACGATATATGATTTTTGAATTTGATAAAATGTATTCTTTCTCGCAGTTATTTAAATACGTGTCAATATAAGCATTACCTGCTTCATATGGCTCATCCTTTATGGTCAGTAACGCATTTAGCTGCTCCATAATCCCCTTCTCTACCGTTTGATCGCAGACTATCAAATACCCGATTTCGTATTTTATATCCTTATCATAGGTCCGGACATATAATATATCATCCTTTTTCATTATATAATCCGCTTTGGTTGGTATCGTAATAGTATCCCAAATCTTACCGGTTTTTGCATCCAAGATATAAAGATAATCATCTTCTGCCGTAAATCCATAGCCACATACGATCGCACCGGAGATAATTTCAAAATTATAGGAATTGCATACTAGCGGTTGTGATTTCCAGAGAACCTGATAGTCCTTCATGCTGATTGCCGTAATGTATGCCGTCTGCGGTGAGGACTCCGCATAGGTATTATGCCCGGTGGACACATAAAGTACATCATCCGCAATTTTGGCAAATAGAATACGCTGTTTTATAAATGCATAATCTTCTTCTATATACGTTTCTCCATACTTGTATTCCGAAAAATCCAGCTCTGCTATCATACGACCGGAAGCATCATCCATAATCTGTAAGATGTAATCCGTCATTGCTTCATATGGCTCACCTATTGTTCGATACGTGTAGATGCCATCCGAATATGGAAACACCGGTTTTTCCAAGCCGTTTTTCTCGAACCACCCTTCTGTATCAATGATTTCATTTTTGCGTGTTTCTAATTCATGTAATGCAATGGTTTGTTCGTTATGCAAATCTTCGCCTTCAAAATAGTATTCAAAGGAAGGGTTTTCAACTACCATACAGACGGGCTCTATGTAGTTTTCCTGCTTCATATCGCCAGCCGGATTCATATTATTTTCCTGTATCATATCGCCAGCCATTTCTGTATCAGATTTTTGGTTTTTGTGCTCTCCTGTCGTAGCATCCTGTTGCCTACAATAATCCGCCTTGGTTTCTTCCTGATTCTGCGACTTCTTTATATTCGTATTCTGTTTGCAACCTGCCAAAATACATCCCAGCAATATCGTACATATGACGACATTTATTTTGAGCTTAGTAAATACTTCTCTTTTTATCATTTTAGTTTTCTCCGTACACATATTTTGTGGAATCTTTGAAAAGAAATCTATTCCTATTATATACTCATGCATTTCACATGACAAATTTAATTCTAAGTTAACTGTACTCCTTTTTTATTTACATTTACTTTAAAGAACTTACTATAGTTCTTGGGTAATAATGCCATCTTACCAGCTATTTCCCCAATTCACACATAGAAATTTGTTTTTCGATGTGAATTTTTGGGTATTGGTGTAACCGTAACTGCTATTTCCCCAATTCACGCATAGAAATTTGTTTTTTGATGTGAATTTTTGGGTATTGGTGTAACCGCAACTGCTATTTCCCCAATTCACGCATAGAAATTTGTTTTTCGATGTGAATTTTTGGGTATTGGTGTAACCGCAACTGCTATTTCCCCAATTCACGCATAGAAATTTGTTTTTTGATAAAAAAGTGTGGGCAGTGAGTGGTTTTGACTACGTCACTGCCCAAAAACGCTATCGCATTTCAAGGAATTAACCTACGTCACTAGCTAGCTGTGCTATTTGCATATTTTTTCAGCCTCACCATCTTATTTCGACAAGTCGAAAACGATGGCTCGACTAAAAAAACATGCTCATAGAGCTAAACACTCTATATAACCCAAAACACAAAAAACCGCGCTCAAGCAAGCTTGGCGCAGTCTTTGTATTTTGGGTTATGCACAGCTAGATAGTAACTACATCATTCCCATGCCGCCGCCTGCAGGCATTGGTGGCATATCTTCTTTGATGTTTGCTACTGCTGATTCTGTTGTAAGGAATGTGCTTGCAACGCTGGTTGCATTCTGAAGAGCACTTCTTGTAACTTTAGCAGGGTCAAGGATTCCTGTTTCTACCATGTTTACATATTCATCGCGAAGCGCATCATAACCGAAGCCCGGTTCGGATTCGTATACTTTATTAATGATTACAGACCCTTCAAGTCCTGCATTTGCAGCGATGTGGTATAACGGAGCTTCCAAAGCTTTTAATACGATTTCTGCACCTGTCTTTTCATCGCCAGATAATTCTGCTACTAATGCTTCTACTTTCTTAGATGCATGGATATAAGCAGAACCACCACCAGAGATAACACCTTCTTCTACAGCTGCTCTTGTAGCGTTTAAAGCATCTTCCATACGGAGTTTTGCTTCTTTCATCTCTGTTTCTGTAGCGGCACCTACACGAATAACAGCTACACCACCTGCTAATTTAGCAAGTCTTTCCTGTAATTTTTCTCTATCAAAGTCAGATGTTGTTTCTTCAATCTGAGCTTTAATCTGACCGATTCTGGATGCAATTACATTCTTATCGCCTACACCATCAACGATAACTGTGTTTTCTTTCTGAATCTTAACGGATTTCGCACGACCAAGCATGTTCATTGTTACATCTTTTAACTCAAGTCCTAAATCAGCACTGATTACCTGACCACCTGTTAAGATAGCAATATCTTCAAGCATTGCTTTTCTTCTGTCACCGTAGCCCGGAGCTTTTACCGCTACTACATTGAAAGTACCACGAAGTTTGTTTACGATAAGTGTTGTTAACGCTTCACCTTCTACATCTTCTGCAATGATTAATAATTTAGCACCGGACTGTACAATCTGTTCCAGTACAGGAAGAAGTTCCTGAATGTTACTGATTTTCTTGTCTGTGATTAAGATGAATGGATCATCAAGTACTGCTTCCATCTTATCCATATCAGAGCACATATAAGCAGAGATATAACCTCTGTCAAACTGCATACCTTCTACTAAATCAAGCTCTGTCTGCATTGTCTTGGATTCTTCGATTGTAATAACGCCGTCGCGGGAAACTTTTTCCATAGCGTCAGCTACCATCTGACCAACTTCTTCATCACCTGCAGAAATAGCTGCTACCTTTGCAATCTGGTCTTTTCCTGTTACGGTTGTGCTCATGGATTTGATAGATTCTACTGCACAATCAGTAGCTTTTTTCATACCTTTTCTAAGGATGATTGGATTTGCACCTGCTGCAAGGTTTTTCATACCTGCATTAATCATTGCCTGTGCAAGAACTGTAGCTGTAGTTGTACCATCACCTGCTACATCATTTGTCTTTGTTGCAACTTCTTTTACAAGCTGAGCACCCATATTTTCAAATGCATCTTCTAATTCGATTTCTTTTGCAATCGTAACACCATCGTTTGTGATAAGCGGTGCACCGTAGGATTTATCTAATACTACGTTACGTCCTTTTGGTCCAAGTGTCACTCTTACTGTATCAGCCAGTTTATTTACACCGGCTTCCAATGCCTGACGCGCATCTGCGCCATATTTAATTTCTTTTGCCATTGTTATATTCCTTTCTGTCTACTATTTGTCGTCATATTTTAATCAAAAGTTCATTCTAATACATTTCTTGTTTTATTTAATTACCGCAAGAATATCTTCCTGTTTTACGATAATATATTTTTCATCTTCCAATTTTACTTCTGTTCCTGAATATTTGGAATAGATAATGTGGTCACCTACTGCCACTTCCATCTTTACATCTTCTGTACCAGGTCCTACAGCAATTACTTCTGCCTGCTGTGGTTTTTCCTTTTCCTGTCCCGGAATCACGATACCGGATTTTGTTGTTTCTTCTGCAATTAACTGTTTTAATACAACTCTGTCTCCTAATGGAACTAATTTCATATGAATAAACCTCCTTATCAATCAGTATTCTTTCAAATCATACTGAAACATCACTACTCACTTTAACCCATTTTTTTCCTATATGCAACACTAAAACCGCGATTTTAAAGTTTTTTAATACTTCTTTTTCATATATCGGTTTCATATATTTTATCAATATGAAACGGCATTTCACATCATTCATATTTTTATGAAAATGTTGCCCTGAAAGTAATATAAGCCATGAATTTCTCTTTTAAACAACTTCCTTCTTTTCACAAATATACATCCTTCTTTTCAAACACCCTTATTACAAACACCTTATTACTTGCCGCAACCGGTGTACTATGCCGTATTATCGGTTTCTTTTTCCGTATCTACATGTCTCGTACATTCGGTGCTGAAAATATCGGTATCTATCAACTTATTAGTCCCATCATGGCGCTTTCCTATAGTCTTACCGTATCCGGTTTTCAAACTGCTATATCCAAGTTGGTAGCCTCTGAGCAGATACTTCATCGAGATAGTGGGCGTTTTATTTTTAGCGTAGGATGTCTCTGTGTCCTCGGTTTGTCCTCTTTGATATCTTATTTTGTTTACACTCATGCACAGTTTCTTGCCACAAATTTTCTACTGGAAGCACGTACCGCTTCTTTACTGAAAGTACTAAGTCTTGTCTTTCCTCTGTCCGGAATACACGCCTGCGTCAACGGTTACTTTTATGGAAAGAAAAATGCCTTCTTCCCTTCTATCACACAACTTGTAGAACAAAGTGTCCGCGTACTTTCAGTTTATATATTATGCATTTATTTCTACCAAGGCACCGGTCATCCTCCAATTTCTTTTGCCGTTGTCGGAATTGTCCTCGGAGAAGCTATTGCATGCCTTATTTCACTACTTTATTTATTCTTCCATGAAACAAAGGCTTCCCAAAACCTTTCAGAGACTCAAACCTCTCACCGTACTTTGATTTTTCAATTGTTTTTACTGGCTCTGCCACTATCAGCCAGCCGCACTACCCAAAATGTTTTACAAAGTTTAGAAGCGATTGCGCTTCCCGACCGTTTAAGATTATACGGTCTTGACAATGCTACTGCTCTCAGTCACTACGGAATACTAACCGGAATGGTACTTCCCCTTATCTTGTTTCCTACTGCTATTACCAACTCCGTTTCGTTAACCCTTATGCCCGAAATCGCCCAAGCACAAGCCCTCCATCAAAAGCAGAAAATCCAATCTGCTTTTCACAAATCCATTACTCTGTGCTTTCTCGTTGGTTTTAGCTTTACCGGTTTACTATTTCTATTCAGTGCACCAATTTCTATTTTTATATTCAAAGAGCCCTTATGTACGAATTATATCCGTACCATATGCTTTATGTGTCCGTTTCTTTATTGTAATGCTACACTCTCCAGCATTATGCACGGACTTGGAAAAACTGTTTTTTCCTTTCTGATTAATGTAACAACCTTAATCCTCCGCCTGTTTCTCACCTATCTATACGTTCCTGTTTTAGGTATGCAAGGTTATCTTCTCATCCTTCTTATCAGTCAGATACTTCTGTTTCTATTACAGCTATGGGTACTTAACAAAGCGCTCTTTACAGAAAAAAGCATCTCCCGATATTAGCATCGCTAAAAGGGGAGATGCTTTTATAAAACACTTTATCACTACTATTTCGTATATTCTTGCAGATGTTCTAGCCTTTATAATTTTCTTCCACATAATCACGAATATCCATATTATCTTCCAGCATACGGCAACCTACAATATATTCACCGTCATTATCAGATACACGAATAATCTGTCCTACAAGTTCTGTTCCTGCAAGCAATGGGAAATTGATTACATTTACTTTTACAAGAATACCTTTTGAAGCTTTGATTTCAACATCTCTGGAAGCAAAAGCAAATCCGCTGGCACTGATATTTACCATTCTTCCTCCACATATTCTCGCAAAAGCTGTTGATTTAATCTCGCAATCATATGTAATCGGCATACGTTTATACTTACGACGATTTAATACATATGGATTTCCTTTTACATAAATCCTGTAGTTTCCATCTTTCTGAATACGGATCCTTACATTATCCCAATTATATAATTCATTGTTTACAATAACCTGTAAATGATATTCTCTATCATCATCTATAGGCAATTCTTTTTCTTTACATTTTGGAGCACTTACTGCAATACCATCTTCGAACACTTCCAAAACACTTGCCGTATATTCTAAACCTTCACACTTGTTGCCAACCACAACATTTACAAACATGCCTTCTTCGATATCACGTACGCCCATGAAACCACCGAAGCCCAGTTCTTCTACGAGTTGGCCTACAACTGCTTCTATACTGTTTACATTATTGTAAGTTTCTTCATACTTACTACGCATAACCTTGGTAGTAGAATCTGCATCAATAACACATTCCGTCATAGTGTCCATAACTTCACGTACTTGATTCATATTTTCTACAAGGTTTTTATTGGAGTCTTCCACTTCTGCCATAGCAGAATCAATCGTCTGTACATTATCTCCAATCCGTACAGAATCTTCTGTAATACGGGCAACACTTTCGTTTACCTGTGTGATTTTTTCTAATGTTAAATGAATCAGATTCATTGTTTTCGCAATGGAATCTGTCATTTTTTCGGAAGTCTCTTCCAAATGAGAAAGTGCACCAAGAATACGTTCCGAAGAAGTCTGTGTACCAAGACTAAGATTTCTGATTTCTTCAGCAACAACCGCAAAACCTTTTCCTGCTTCCCCGGCTCTCGCTGCCTCAATACTCGCATTCAACGCAAGCAGATTTGTCTGTGTGGAAATACCGGTAATCATTCCGGTCTCTGTTTTAACTTTTTCGAACTCGTCTTTAAAATCTTGCAAAATTGTCTCTACTTCTGACGACAATTCGGCCATTTCCGTTGTTGACTTCACGACCTCTGTCAACTGCTCATAACTGGTTTTTGCATGGGTAACCGAACCATTTGTCAAATCAACCACTTCTGAAATCAGCTCAGCCACGTTTCCAACCTGCATATCGATTTTATTTGTCATGTCGAGAGAAGAATTGGTTCTATCCTGTAAAACAATACTGTTATTTGTCAAATCTTCCATGCCATGCACAACCGCATCGGCCCCTTGCATATTTTCGTCAGAAAGTTCTCTAACAACGGTAATACCATCAACAACAGCTGTACTTGCTTTTTTTACCTGCTCAATTGTTTTTACCACACGTGCAAGATTGTCCTGTACAGAGCCTAACATCGCACCATCTGATTTCTGCATATGATCAATTGCCAGTACATAACTAATATAACTAAGCACAATTACACCAAGCTGAATCTCAAACTCTGCCATAGAAAGCGTATCCGGATTCCCCACTGTTCTTGTAAAAATAAAATTAGCAATAATAAGCAATATATTCAAAACAGAAATACGTATAAATAATGCCTTGTCTTTATATAACATCAACATACAAATAATCGGAAAAATATATGCAAATGTCAAATTCGTATCCGATGTCAGCACAGTATATGCATAAAAAACACCATACCCGATTACAATCGTTTCTTTATACCATGATGTATCTGCTCCTTTTACTTTCAGGAAAATAATTCCCAATACAAACGGAATCCAACATATCAACATAAAAGCTGTATAATACGCCGGTGTTCTATCGCCTTTTATCAGCTCTATCGTATATGCAATTGACAATACAATTGCCGTAAACAGCCACATAAGCATCGCTTTTTTGTTTGCACTTATTTTAAATATCTTCTCATCGTACCCCATAATAAGCCACCTTTCTACAAATGCCCACTCTTCCTCACGTTGTGTACTAATACATTTAGTTTACTATATATGTGACTCTTTTTCAACGACAACAAAAAGACCCAATCCCAATATTGGGATTGAGTCTTACACTTTTTAATCTTATCTATTAGCCGAGCTGAGCTGCAACTTCTGCTGCAAAGTCTTCACTCTTCTTTTCAAGACCTTCACCTGTTTCGAAACGGATGAACTTAGTTACTTTTAATGCAGCACCATTAGCTTTTGCTACTTCTGCTACATACTGAGCAACGCTCTGTTTTCCGTCTTCAGCTTTAACATATACCTGATCCATAAGGCATACTTCTTTTAATTCTTTTTTGATACGACCTGCGATCATACCCTGGATAACTTTTTCAGGTTTAGAAGCTTCTTTAGGATCGTTCATAATCTGAGCTAAAAGAATTTCTTTTTCATGCGCAATATATTCTTCAGACACTTCATCAGCACTTACATATTTTGGATTTAAAGCTGCAATCTGCATAGCAATGTTCTTTAATGCTTCTTTAACAGCATCATTTACAACATCAGATTCTGCTGCAACAACAACACCGATACGTCCGCCGCCGTGAATGTAATCTACTACTACCGGAGCTTCGATTGTTTCATATCTTCTGATATTTAAGTTTTCGCCGATTGTAGCAACTTTTTCTACTAATGCATCTTTCACTGTCTTGGATGTATCTTCAGTCCATGCTTCAGCCATGAAAGCATCCATATCAGCTGCTGTAGTTGTAAGAGCCTGTTTTGCAACAGATTCTACGAATGTCTGGAATGTTTCGTTCTTAGCTACGAAGTCTGTTTCAGAGTTAACTTCAACGATAGCTGCCTTTGTACCATCAATAGCAATACGGCAGATACCTTCAGCTGCGATTCTGCTAGCTTTCTTTTCTGCTTTAGCCTGACCGTTCTTTCTTAAGTATTCTACTGCTTCGTCCATGTTGCCGTCTGTTTCGCCTAAAGCTTTTTTACAATCCATCATGCCTGCGCCAGTAAGTTCTCTTAATTCTTTAACCATTGCTGCTGTAATAGCCATTGTAATATCCTCCTAAATTTTATGAAATCTCCATCTTCCGATGTCACAGAAGATGGAGCGTGTTTGTCAAAATTATTCTGCGTCAGCTGCTACTTCTTCGATGTCTGTAGCTTCTGTTTCTACATCTGCTTCTGTGTATACTACTTCACCCTGGTTAGCTTCGATGATAGCGTCTGCCATTTTAGAAACGATAAGTTTTACAGCTCTGATAGCGTCATCGTTACCTGGGATGATGTAATCTAATTCTTCTGGATCACAGTTTGTATCGCCGATACCTACTAATGTAATACCAAGTGCATGTGCTTCCTGTACACAGATTCTTTCTTTCTTAGGGTCAACTACGAAGATACAGTCCGGAACTCTTTCCATATCTTTGATACCGCCAAGGTTCTTTTCAAGTTTTTCCCATTCTTTCTTAATCTGGATAACTTCTTTCTTAGGAAGAACATCAAATGTTCCGTCCTGAGACATTTCTTCAATCTTTTTCAGTCTTGCAATTCTGGACTGAATTGTTTTGAAGTTAGTGAGCATACCACCTAACCATCTTTCGTTTACATAGTACATACCGCAACGTTCAGCTTCTGTTTTAACTGCATCCTGTGCCTGTTTCTTTGTACCAACGAATAATACTGTACCACCCTGAGAAGCGATATCTGCGATTGCATTGTATGCTTCGTCAACTTTACCTACAGATTTCTGTAAGTCGATGATGTGGATACCATTTCTTTCTGTGAAGATGTATGGAGCCATCTTAGGGTTCCATCTTCTTGTCTGATGTCCAAAATGAACACCTGCTTCAAGTAACTGTTTCATTGAAATTACGCTCATGTTTTACCTCCATTTGGTTTGAATCTTCCGTATGTCATTTAAGGCACATGACTACCTTCCATCAGCTTACTTTCTTATAAAAAGCACCAACCAATGCCGACCATACGTGTTTTTTAGTCACAACATAACAACATTAGCATAAAAAATGGCTATATGCAAGTTTTTTCTTACATATAGCCCTCAATATTTTACATTGCTTCCATATCCTTCGGTAATACTAAATTCATGATAACCGATACAAGAAATACTACTGCTACACAATTTTCTGCAAATACATTTTGAATAATTTGTGGAAAAACAGCAAATATTTCAGGAACCTGCGTAAATCCTAAGCCAATACTTAAAGACAGTGCCGCTATCGTAATATTTCTTTGTGTAAAACCACATTTTGCAATCATCTGTAAACCACTAATGACAATATTGCCAAACATCATAAGCGTACATCCGCCAAGCACAGCATCCGGCAAAGTTGCAAGAAGTGCACCAAACATCGGGAAAAATCCTGCCAATACCATAATGATACAACCGGTAAATATTGTAAATCGGTTTACTACCTTCGTCATAGAAATAAGACCGACATTCTGGCTAAACGAGGTAATAGGTAAACACCCAAAAATACCTGATAATGCACTGACAAATCCATCTGCTGCTATTGAACCGGAAAGTTCCTCCGTCGTTACTTCCCGATGTAATCCCGTCGCTGCAAGTGCTGATGTATCACCAATCGTCTCTGTCGCAGACACAAGAAAAATCACTAATGTAGAAATAATAGCACCCAGATTAAATACCGGAACAACCGGCAAAAGCTTCGGCAACGAAATCCAACCAGCCGTTGACACCGCTGAAAAATCTACCATTCCCATGCAAACAGCAACAATATACCCCACAACAAGTCCAAACAGTACTGACAACTGCTTCCAATAAGCTTTCGCAAAAACATTAAACACAATACAACATAGCAACGTAATCGTTCCCAACAAAAGGTTTTGTACCGAGCCAAAGTCTTCCACGCCTGAGCCACCACCAAAAGATGATGCCCCTACAGAAAGTAAAGAAAAACCAATCGACGTTACTACAGAAGCTGCAACAATAGGCGAAATCAATTTCACCCAATATTTTGCCAATAATCCAAGAATACCTTCCAGCACACCACCAACAATTACTGCTCCAATAATAGCTTCATATCCATAAGTAGGACCAATAAAGCAAAATACTGATACAAAAGTAAAGCTTATCCCCATAACAATAGGAAGACGAGCACCTATCCGCCATATAGAATACAACTGAACCATTGAACCAATTCCGGCTATAATCATAGCTGTCTGAATCAACCCTGCCGTTCTTGCAGTATCTAATCCACACGCACCTGCAACAATAATAATGGGAGCAATATTCGCAACAAACATTGCCAATACATGTTGTAATCCAAATGGAACAGCCTTACTTAAAGGCACTTTCCCATCCAACTGGTATATATTACTTATATTCTTCTGTTCGCTTCTCATATGTGTCTCATCTACTGCTTTCTAAATACAATTTCTCCGGTCTGACAATTCATTTCTTCAACAATGGCTAAAGATTCCAGTTGATAGCCCAAATTACGAATAATCCGTCCACCCGATTGAAAACCTTTCTCGATTGCTATAGCAATTCCTTCTACCGTTGCTCCAGCAGCCTGCACGATTTGAATTAATCCAAGTAGTGCACAACCATTTGCCAAAAAGTCATCTATCAACAACACCCTGTCATTTTCCTGCAAAAATTTTTTAGAAACAATAACCTGATTTTTGTTCTTATGAGTAAATGATTCAACCTCTGCAGTATACATTTCCCCTTCCAAATTAATACTTTTTGCTTTTTTAGCAAAAACAACAGGCACTCCGAAATGTTGTGCTACCACACATGCAATTCCGATGCCTGAAGCTTCTATCGTAAGTATTTTTGTGATGTTTTTTCCTTCAAAACGCTTCTTCCACTCTTTTCCCATTTCATCAAAAAGCGTAATATCCATCTGATGATTCAAAAAACTGTCTACTTTCAGAACATTACCTTCTTTTACAATTCCATCTTTTAAAATTCTTTCTTCCAAACAGTTCATCGCACCAATCGCTCCTCTGTATTTCGATCACAGATATTTTCTATACAAGTCTTCACTTGTTTCTGTTTCGTCTTTTACTGTCTTCTTGTAATGATTTTTGCAATTTCTTCCTGTGTGGCACCTATTGGTACTTCATAATTTCCTACGCAAATAGACTTATCATAACCATTTTGGCAAAGAAATCTGTCAAAATCCATTGCTGATTCTACCAGTCCTGCCGCTTCAGCTCTTTTAGCAACTGCTACGGAACTGTCTCCGCTTTGTACCAAAAGTGTTACGATGGCATTCGGATTTATATCCTGTGCCTTCTCCGCAACTTCTTCCGCCGCCTTTTTTAAAGCTTCTATCTCATCCTGTTTCTGTTCTTCCTCTGTCGGTTCCGATACAGTTTCCGCAGGCTTCTCCGGTGTAATTTCTTCCACCGGTTCTTCTTCCGGTGTTTCTTCTTTCACTGCTTCTTCCACCGGTTCTTCTTCTACTTCCGTTTCCTGCATAGCCTCTTTAGCTGGCTCTTGTTTTTCTATCGGTTTCTCTGTCGGCTCAGTGGTTTTTCCGATATCTGACAGCACTTCCTTCGTATCTTCTACCATCCCAAGCTGTGTAGCTCGTTTCTTTATTTCCTCATCCGTCATACGCTTTCCGGTATTTCCTGACAATACAAGTATAAGTACCGCTACCAACAATCCGATACCGAGGCCACGCATATAATATCTAAGTTTCATATTACTACGTTCCTCCTATCGTAAGCCTTTATATAAGTCAATCACAAGCTTCACTTCGCCGATGCCAAGTCCCAGCTCTTTTGCAATTGCCATATTAGACTTCCCTGCTTTATGCAGTTCCAAAATTCTTTCATTGCTGTTAATTCCGTTATCTCTCTGAGTGGAAAACTGAAGCTGTACATCCGAAGCATCCTTGGATTCAAGAAGCATATCCAAAGTGCTTTTCTCTTCTGCCGGTTTCTGCTCTGCATCTTCCGCTATTTTTACCTTTTTCGGTGCAGATTTGCGTACCTTCTTCGGTGTAACAGTCACTTTTTCCGGTTTGAACGGCACAAAGCTTGGTTTTTCCTCTAAAACCTCTTCCGTATTCTTCTCATCCATAATTACAGACGATACTACAACCGGTGTTTCTTCCATTACCGTCACTGCCGGTAATTCGCTTACCGCCGCTACCACTGTCGCAGTAGCTGTTTCTACATTTTCCAGGTTTTCGCGCACCGTAATCTCGGAATCCTTTACCTGCTGCAATAAATCTTTAATATTTTTATCTGCTTCATGAATCGTATCTTTCAGGCTGGACTGTTTATCATTCAGCATATCATACAGAAATACTACTTCCTGATGATTTTTCTGAATTTCACTAAGCACCGTATCCGAATATTCGTTTACCGCCATAATCTTTTCATTAGAAATCCGTTCCATGGAACGCTGTGCTTTCTCAATCCGTTCCTGACAGGCTTCTTCTGACATCTCATCCATTTTACTTTTTACCTGTTCTACTTCTCTGGATACTAATTCTCGGATTTCTTCCTGTGCAAGCGTTTTTGTTTCTTCGTTTAATTGTTCTTTCTTTACCGGAATCACAAAGCTCAGGATAAAAACAATTGCTCCCGATACCAGCAATATGATTTCTAACATTCCCATAATGTTTTCTTTTATAGTGTAATACTACTTTTCTCCTCGTTTTCGCTTGCAATTTTAAATTGCAGTCATCTTTACATCACCCTGACTTCTGATAAAGCGGCAATATTTCATGGAATCTTTTATTACCTTGGATACATCCATAATACAAATCTTTGTACCAGGGAATACTTCACCTGTTACAACAACACATGGATTTTGTCCTTCCACAAGAATATTATCTAATTCTTCCAGACGAATAGACGCTTCTGCTATTTCATCTTTCTTCTGCGTTCTGGTCTCAATCAGCTTCTGGATATGCTCCATCTGTTCCTGTGGCACTTCTATACCTTGTCTCTTTTTCTGAATGGTTGCTGCAATAACAGGTTCAATTGACGCAAGTACTTTATTTGCCTCCTGCAATATTTTCTGCAAATCCATCTGCTCGCGCTTCAGTACCGGATTAATTCCTACTTCAACAACGGTGGATGCCCCCATTGGCGATCCAAGCGTCTTCACTGTAATTTTATTACTTGCCATTACATTTCCGCCTGTAATGAACCCTTTTTTTCCTGTTACCTCGATTTCAGAACCGGCATGTACCTTACAGTGTAAAATAGATTCTGTAGAGATAAACGCACCGGCATGTACTTCTGCATTTTCCAAAAACTTGGAAATAACATTTCCTTTTGCAACTAATTTTCCTTTTCCCATGCCGTTCATACCACGAGCTATGGAAATGTTGCCGCCGGATTCAATTAGTGCACCCTCTACAACACCACGGATTTCAATGTCACCTGTTGCTTTAACAGACAAACCCGAAAAAACATTACCTCGTACACAGATACCGCCATTGTAGTCTATATTACCTGTGGATAAATCCACATTCTCTACTTCCAAAACATTTGAAACAAATACTTTGTCACCGGTCAAAGTAACATGACCGTTTACCATAGAATAAATCTCTGTTCTGTCTTCTGACAACTGAATATTTTTACCAAATTTCAGATGGTCCCGTTTTACCGTTCTTGGTTTTAACACTTCACCAAGCACATTCATACCATCTTCACCAAGATCAGCTTCAATCAGACGTGCCAGCAAGTCTCCTTCTTTCACATGACAAATTGTGTTCAAGGATAAAAAGTCTACGCTACCGTCTTCTCTGACATCCGGCTTTGCCTTTCTGTCTGTCTGGAACATATATTCAATTCTTGCATCTTCACCGTGTCTTGGCTCTTTTCCTTTTGCAACAACGATATCAATACAATAAATTTGATTTTGAATAGCCTCGATAATTTTGTCTGAATTTATTCCGTATCGGATATTCCTATTTCGTAAGTCACTGATAACTTCTTCAACAGTCATCTGCGGTCCACCTACGGAAGATGCATAAAAACGCAATACAACCTGCATTTTATCCTCTGACATTCTAAAAGAGTAGCTTCCCCTGAACGCCTTTGTCACTTGCGCATTCAACTTGTATTCCGTTTCTTCCTTGCAATCCAGCATTGCTCTGTTCAATTCTTTAATATCGAATGCAATATCCCTGAAATTCAAGTAATCCATCAATTCGCCAATGGAAAATGACTGTTCATCAATCTTCGTTGGAATAAATTTAATATATGTTCCGTCTTCTTTATGTACTAACTGAAAATAACCGTTTGTCATCTGTCTCCTCTGTTCCCCTCTAAACCAACTACTTCAAATCTGTCATAATACCCATATATTTTCCCATTTTATTTTTCATCTTCTGAAGTGCTCTTGTATGCAGCTGTGACACTCTCGATTCGGATACTTCCAAAATAGAACTAATTTCCTTAAGTGTCAGTTCTTCATAATAATAAAATAAAATTACCTTCTTTTCTTTGTCCGTTAAAATTTCCAAGGATTCCAGCAACACCTGTTTTAATTCGCTTTTTTCCAAAGCTTCCTCCGGTGTATCAAACTGTGCGGAATGTCTTCCCGGCTCATTCGGAACTTCACTTCCCTGCTCCATGAACTCATTCAAAGACACAACCCCTGTCACCTTCATCTGCCCTTGCCAGTCTAAATATTCATCTTCAGAAATCCCAAGCGCAACCGCAATTTCTTCATCCGTTGCAACACGTCCCTCTTTTGTTTCGATTTCACGCATTGCCTGCTCGATTTTTTTCTGCTTTTGTCTGATTGTTCGCGGTATCCAGTCCATTTTACGAATCTGATCCAAAATGGCACCTCTGATACGCAGACTTGCATAGGTTTCAAACTTAACCTCTTTGCACATATCATACTTATCAATGGCATCTATCAACCCAAAAACGCCATAACCTACCAAATCGTCATATTCCACATTATACCCAAGATACATGCTCAGACGACCTGCGACAACCTTAACAAGAGGTGCATATTCAATTATGATTTTCTCTTTCAACTCAGGAGCATGTGACTTATGATAGTCCTCCCACAGTTTTTTCTTTTCAGCGTCACTCATTGGCTTCCTTTTCTTCCGGCTGTTTCTCGATTACTTCGCCTTCATCTAATGAACTGTCCTTCTTCTCATTTTGCTTGTCTATATGATCAAGTGACCATTTCAAAATGCATCCCAGTATATAGAACACAACTAATACAACAAACAAAATCCAAAGCATACTTGTTATTTCATATCTACCGATTGCAAGTAATATTGCTGCCATAGCCCCCGCCAGCAACATAATCAGTACCGGCAACAATTTTCTTCTGTTCAACGTTCATACTCCTTATATTGATTTTTGCGGTTTTCCCACAGATTTAATGACGTATTCACCTGTTTCCGGATAAAACACTACCGTTCTACCATAATCAGCACCGGTATCTTCTGCAATCAATTTAATATTCATTTCTTTTAATTTATTACGCGCCGCTTCTGCATTGCGTTCACCTACACGCAAAAGTCCTTCTTTATTCTGGAATGCAAACATCTGTGCACCACCTGCGATTTTAGCCTCCAGACGGCTTTTAGAAGCACCTTCTGCGATCATCAGCTTCACAAGCAATTCAATTCCTGTATCTGCAAACTTTTCAGCACATGCATTATTCTTTATTGCTGTTGAATCAGGCAGCATAAAGTGTAACAATCCTCCTACCTTTGCACTTGGATCACGAAGTGCTACTCCGATACAAGACCCAAGCCCTAAAGTTGTCAACCCATCCGGGCATTTACACACTTTAAGATCTGCCATTCCTACTCTTATAATTTCACTCATTCTATATCTTCACGGAATTCCCGTTTTCCTCTTTCAAACTTGTACTTTCTGACTACCTACGCTATACCAAGTGACTCTAAAATCTTCTGATACGAATCAACATCCGGCACTAAAATAAAGAATCCATCAATCTGGATATCATCCGAAAATCTTGTCTGAATCATCAATATTTTATCTCCGAGCACGCCAAATTCGATTGCCGGAACACTCAAAATAGCTCCTGCCATATCAATCGCAATTGCCGGAACAGACGGATAAATTTTCAGATGTGTTAAGTCTGATAAGGAATTCAGATACGCTCCTGTGATAATGTTTCCGATTTCCTTCATAACGGAAATTTCCATTTCATCAAACAAATCACTGGCTGAGCCTTCGTCATCCGGCTTACACAACATCTGGTTTACAAGATGTCTCGCAGATTCTTTTTCCAGAAGGAACATCATACTTCCGCTGATATCTCCTTCTACAACCATATATACACCGGCCATGATAGACTCTTCCCCACCAATAGCTCTTCCGACTTCTTTGAATTCCAAAAGTTCTGCCTGTGGTACTGTCATATCAACTTTTCGCTGCAACAACTGTGCAAGTGCTGTCGTTGCATTTCCCGCACCGATATTTCCGATTTCTCTAAGCACGTCCAAATAACAGCTATTCATTTCGTCCAAATCAAACTTCGACATCTATTTTCTCCTTACCCCATGACAGCCTGCTATAAAAATATAGCAGGCCGCATATATATATTATTCTGATACTACTGCGTTCAAATCCAATAAAGAAATGAGTGCATCTCCATTTTTTCCTACGCCCATAAGGAACATATTCTTTTCATCCTTGTCGTAAGATACTTTTTCGATTCTGTCTACATCAAGAGTTACTACTTCTTTTACTTCATCTACGATTAATCCTACTAACCCTTGCTGTTCCAGCTTTACAATAATAATTCTGGTACTGTTTGTATCTTCTACTTCCGGAAGTTCCATCTTTTTACGAAGATTCATAATCGGAATTACTTCACCACGAAGATTAATAACACCTCTTATGTAAGGAGCAACTTTCGGAACTCGTGTAGTACGCTGCATACGAACGATATTATCTACATATTTGATATCAATACCATACTGTTCATCTCCCATCTGGGTTACGATGAACTGAATACTTTCGCTTGTTGTTCTTAATTCTTCCATGTTAGTCCTCCTTAAATCAGTGCATTCGCATCAAGAATAAGTGCAACTTCGCCATCACCTAAAATAGTAGCACCACTGATGATCTTGCTCTGCTTCATAAACTTACCGAGAGATTTAATAACGATTTCCTGCTGTCCCATTAATTCATCAATTACAAGACCTGCAAACTTATCGCCCTTCTTAACAATAGCAACAATTAAGTTTTCGTCTTCTTTTCTCGTAGATACTGTATCTAATACCTTGTCCAAACGGATAAGCGGAATTACGTTGCCACGTAAATGAATTACTTCTTTAGACTGAACCAGTTTAATATCCTTCGGATCAATATCTTCAATCGTTGTAACAGAGCCGAGAGAAATTGCGTATTTTTCTCCGCCTACTACTACCATGAGAGATTGGATAATAGCAAGTGTAAGCGGAAGTCTGATTGTCCATGTACTACCAACTCCGAGTTTGGATTTTACTTCTACTTCACCACTTAACGCTTCAATCTTAGATTTTACAACGTCAAGACCAACTCCTCGTCCGGATACATCAGATACCTGTTTTGCTGTAGAGAAGCTTGGGAGGAATAATAAGTCGATAATTTCTTTATCAGACATGTTTTCTCCCTGTTCTGCTGTAATAGTACCTCTTTCGATTGCTTTACGTTTAACTGCTTCAACGTCAATACCGTTACCGTCATCTTTTACTTCGATAACTACGTTGTTACCATCCTGATATGCATCAAGGAAAATAGAACCAACTTCCGGTTTACCGCGTTCTTTACGAACTTCTGCGGATTCCAGACCATGATCGGCAGAGTTACGAAGTAAGTGCATTAACGGATCACCGATTTCATCTACCACTGTACGGTCAAGCTCTGTTTCCTCACCGGACATATATAATTCCATCTTTTTATTTAATTTCTTAGACAGGTCACGAATCATTCGTGGGAATTTGTTTACAACACTTTCAATCGGAACCATTCGAACCTTCATAACAGATTCGTGTAAGTTTGTCGTAACACTTTCCAGATATTCAATCTGTTCGTTGAACGTAATATTGTTTTCGCTTCCCTGTGAAGACGCAGATACTAATGAGTTCTTTGCAATGATAAGCTCACTTACAAGATTCATCAGTACATCCAGTTTTTCAATGTCAACACGTACGGTACGGTTAACAACCGGTTTACCTGCTGTAGCCTTTTTCTCAGTAGTTTTTGCTACTTCTTGGGATGCAGCTACTACTGCAGTTCCGGCTGTTTCCTGTTCAACAGCCTTTTCTTCAGCCACTTCTACTGCTCCATCCTGTAATTCATCTAAAGCAAACTGCTTTCCTTCTGCCGATGCAATTTCTGATACATTCAAGATAGCTTTGGATACGTCTGACATTGCTTTCTCTGTGATAACAATAACACTGAATTCCAAATCAAATCTTTCATCCTCAATATCCTGTGCAGAAGGATTTGAAATTAAGATTTCGCCCTGTTCTTCTACAGCCTTAAATACAAGGAATGCTCTTGCTGCTTTCAAAATACATGTTTCCTGTACTCTTACAGTAAAACCATATACATTCTTACCCTGTCTGATTGCTTTTGCTAAAACAGTTTTTTCAGAGCCATTCAGTTTAATATTATCCCAATTGGAAGAAGATTTTACAGCTTCCTCTGCCGGAGCTTCTGCTTCGGCTTTTGCTACTACCACTTCCGGCGCACTGTTTCCGCCTGTCTTCAGACAATCCTGCAATAATTTAATCAAACCTTCGTTTTCATTTGTTCCTTCATCAGCCGTTTCCTGAATATTTGCTGTATACTCTTCTAATGCATCCAGACACTGGAACAAAATATCAACCATGTTAGGTTTAATGGAAATAGCACCATTTCTTACCTCTGAAAATACATTTTCCATATCATGGGTAAGATTCTGCATTCTCTTAAATCCCATAGTACCTGCCATACCTTTTAAAGAATGAGCAGCTCGGAAAATCTCATTTACAGTATCCATGTTTTCCGGATTCTGTTCCAAGTTTAAAATCTCTGTGTTTAAATTTTGTAAATGTTCTCTTGTCTCATCCAAGAAAATCTCCAGATATTGGCTTACATCCATCTCATTTTACCCCCACATTCATGATAATTTCCTGTGCAATATCCGAAAGCCCTACTATCTGATTAGACAATCCTGCTCTCACGATAGCTCTCGGCATTCCATATACCGCACAAGTATCTTCCTGTTGTGCCAGAACGTGAACTTTTTTCTTCGCGTTCAGATTTGTAATTCCTACCGTACCATCCTGTCCCATACCTGTCATAACAACACATACAACTTCAGAATACGGGCTGTCACACAAGCTTTCGTACATATAATTTGCACACGGCTTTACACCCTCTCTGTTCGGTTCATCCGTATAATGAATCCTGCACTGTCCTCTTTCTGTAACGACGTTCAGGTGTGCACCGCCTCTTGCCACATATACATGACCGATTTCAAGTACATCTCCCTCTTCTGCTTCTTTTACCGACACTTCACTCAGAGAATCCAGTCTCTCTGCCAAGGACTTTGTAAAGCCGGCCGGCATATGCTGTACCAATACTACCGGAGCATTTAATTCCTTTGGTAATCTTGGGATTACTGACTGTAATGCTCTTGGACCACCTGTAGAGCTTGCAATAGCAACTATTTTGTTGCCCGGTACAGAAGTGGCATGTTTTCTGACAATCTCGACAAACTTTCTATTTGCCTTAATGCTTTCTATGCCATACGCCTTATCTGTTGCAATCTGCTTACTCTCCGCTACGACTGCCAGTGTTCTTAGGAAAATTTCTTTGAAATCATTCCCTTTACAGTCAAATGCATTGTCCGGTTTGTGTACAAAATCAAGTGCTCCCAGTTCCAACGCATCAAGCGTTACCTGTGCACCTTCTTTGGTATCTGTACTTGCCATCATCACTTTTGTCGAAATCTTATGCTTCTTTAATTCTTTCAGAAGCTGAAGACCGTTCATGATTGGCATATTCACATCCAAAACAACCGCATCGTATTGATTTTTCATAAGAAGATTCAGTGCATCTTTTCCATTTACGGCTTTATCCGCTACGTGGAATCTACTATCTTGATTAATTATATCACATAGCACTCTTCTCATGAGTGCAGAGTCATCTACTATCAGAATATTTTTTGCCATTTCTATCTTCCTGTTTCTTTATGTCTGTTTTTACGTTCTTCCTCAAAAATGTATCGAATAATCTCTTCTCTTTCCTGGGCATTTAAGTTTACATATTGCACGCGGTGCTCATATGTATTCTGTCTTGCATCAACCTTAGAAGACTCTATTACTTTTCCGACCAGATGATATTCTTTTGGTCCCTTCTTTGTAATCAATACATAGTTACAATAAATCAAGGAATCTTCTTCATACTGATGATTGGCTATAAATCGAAGACCACCACCACTGATATCTACTATCACACTTCTTTTCAGCGGAAGTCCCGGTACCAGATAAGCTTCCTTCTTCTCAATCGCAATTACTTCTTCCTGCTCTAATTGACGGGAATTCATCTCCAGAGCACAACTAAAACGGTAAAATTCTCTTCTTTGGAATTTTCTCAAATTGCTTGTCAGCTCCATCACCAGGATGTAGACATTATTGCTTTTATAACGGTCAATTACCTTTGCAAAGCATTGATACAAACCATGTTCCGTATAAAAACATAAATTAAATTCACCATCAACCGGCAGTAATATTAATTTCGTTTTTTCAATTGGCATTAATAATTCCAATTGGTCTTCCGACAAAATATCAAATACCTTTGAACGATACACCTTTTTGGAACTGTCTAATTCTGTCTCCACATGGTGTTCTAACGTCTGTATTTCTACTGCTTGTCCTACTTCGACAATATTTGATAACATCATACTCCCCCTATCCATTCTTCTTTGCACTGATTATATGCGAGAAGAATGCCGCCATTCCACGTTTTGGAATCGTTCCGCTTACTTCTTTATTCATTAATTTTGCCGCAATTCTTTCATACGCAATGGCTGATTTAGCCATAGGTGACTGTAAAGACACCGGCATCTGCTGCATAACCGCTTTGGATAATAAATTATCCTGAGGAACTGAGCCAAGATATTCAATCGGTAATTTCAAATATCTTGCCACAACAGCATTTAATTTACTGTATAACGTTCTTCCTTCTTCTTCTGTATCTACACGATTCGCCATTACTTTGATTTTCGAATACTCCTTCGAAAATCTACTGTGTCTGTTAAGTGCTTTCAGCAGAGAATAGGAATCCGTAATAGAAGTAGGTTCCGGTGTTGTTACAAGAATAATTTCTCCGCTTGCTACCAGGAATTCAAGTACAGCATCCGAAATTCCCGCACCGGTATCTACAATAATTGTATCTGCTATTGCATCCAGCTCTGCCAAATTCTGAATAATGTAGATAAGATAATCTCTGCTCAAATTTGACATTCCCGCTATGCCGGAGCCCCCTGAAATAAATCCTACATCCAGTGGTCCCCATGTTATAATTTCACGAATATTTTTCCCTTGATAAATCAAATCACATAAATTGTATTTCGGCACAGCTCCAAACATGATTTCAATATTCGCAAGTCCGAAATCCGCATCCAGTATAATAACCCGCTGTCCCATTTTTCTAAACTGGATTGCAAGGTTAATTGCCGTATTCGATTTACCAACGCCACCTTTACCACTTGTAACGGTAATTACACGAGCTAATGGACGTTTGGGGGCATTTTGTGCCTTAATAATATTCCTTAACTGTTCTGCCTGATCCATTCATTTGCCCTTCCAAATTCTGTTATTTTCCACCCAGTAAATTTTTAACGGTTTTTTGAGGATTAAACACTTCAATATCATCAGGCACATTTTGTCCGCAAGTAACATAGGACATACTTGCGCCTGTATATAATTTCAAATTCAACAAATTACCGAGTGTTGTCGTCTCGTCCAGCTTCGTAAAAATAATTTTATAACTGGTCATATCTGTATATGTGTCTGCAATACTCAGCAAATCACGATATTTTGTCGTGGCACTAAGTACAAGATGTACTTCCTTTTCCACCTTCCCGTCCAAAGAATGAATAAAGGAATTCATATTTTCTTTCTGAGTAACGTTCTGATGTGAATGCCCCGCTGTATCTACTAGTATATAATCAAAATTCATAAAATCCCGAAGCGCTGTTTCCATTTCATCTACGGAATATATGACTCTGAACGGCACCTCTAAAATATTTGCGTACGTCCGCAGCTGCTCTGCTGCCGCAATTCGATAGGTATCCGCTGTCAAAAGCGCAACTTTCTTCTTTTCCTCTACGCTGAATTTCGATGCAATCTTAGCAATTGTCGTAGTTTTCCCTACACCTGTCGGTCCAATAAAGAAAACCACCTTCGGATTCTGCTGTGCCGGTTCAATCGGTGCAGCTTTTCCAAATTTCAAAATCATCTTTTGATACACGTTTGCAAGTGCATGATCAAACGGCATGTGAGGCTTTGTATTTTTCTGCATTTCATGGATAATCTGGTTTGCATATTTTTCGTTCACCTCATTATCCAGCATCGTATTATATAAAAGCTTCATGAATTTAATCATCTGGCCATCTTCGCCTTCTGATTCTTCTAACACTACTGCTTCTTTCTCTCTCAGTTCATCCGCTTCCTGAAGCTTCTTTTCCACCGAAACGGAAGTACCCTTCTTTTCCTCTGCCGATGCTTTCACCGTAAGGTTTTCAGACACAGGTGTCTTTTCTTCCGCCGGCTTGTCTTCTGCCCTGCGTTCTGTCCGCTTCGTTTCTGCAGCCACATTTGCAATCTGTGCAACCTGTCTGAACGCTTCCTTCATATCCGTTTCCTGCTTCGCCGCAGCAACTGCATACCGTTCATTTTCATCCTCTAAAGCAACTGTTACCTCTATCTGCTGCTTTTTGAGAAATTTAAATAAACCTTTTCTTTTTGCATTACGGACATTCATAACAACAACATTTTCGCCAAGCTCTGCCTTTGCCAGCCCTAATGCTTCTTCTTCTGTTTTCCCCACAAACTTTTTAATAATCATTATGCGGTCACCATTCCTACTGATTGTAATTCAACATTCGATTCTATCTCGTTATAGGAAACAACGATCAAATCTTTGTAATAATCTTCTGTAAGCTTCTTGAAATATGTACGCACAATCGGCGATGTAATCACAATCGGATTCCTGCCGAGCTGTTCTAACTTTTCTATCTCTTTTCCAACGCTCTTCATGATAGCTTTTGTTCTTACCGGGTCCAGCGTCAGATATGCCCCTGTTTCTGTCTGTTTTACACTTCCCATGATTTCCTGCTCCACCTTTGGATCAAGCGTTACTACACTGCTTGTTTCATTCGGTGGGAAAAATCTGTTTGAAATTGCCCTTTTCAAGCTCTGACGTACATACTCTGTTAAAATATCCGTATCTCTTGTAGACGGTGCATAGTCTGCAAGCGTTTCCAAAATCGTAAGTAAATCTCTGATAGAAATACCTTCTTTTAACAGATTTTGTAATACTTTCTGCACTTCACCAAGCCCAAGTGCTTTTGGAACCAATTCATCAATAAGTGCCTGATTATGTTCTTTGACATTATTGATAAGATTCTGTACATCCTGTCTTGTTAAGAGTTCTGCAATATGCTCTCTGATTATTTCTGTTAAATGGGTAGCAATAATACTTGGCGGATCTACTACGGTATATCCCATACTTTCCGCACGCTCTCTCTGGCTTTCCGTTATCCAGATAGCAGGCAGATGGAAGGATGGTTCAAAGGTTGGAATACCGGAAATTTCTTCTTCCACAAATCCCGGATTCATCGCCATGTAGTGATCAAATAAAATTTCACCTTCGCTTATCTGAATGCCTTTGATTTTAATAATATACTGATTCGGATTCAGCTGAATATTATCTCGTAAACGGATAATCGGAACAATCGTACCAAGTTCCAGTGCAATCTGTCTACGAATCATAACAACACGGTCAAGCAGGTCTCCGCCCTGATTTACGTCTGCAAGCGGAATAATACCATAACCGAATTCGAGCTCGATAGGGTCCACCTGTAAGAGCGAATTGACATTCTCCGGCTGGCGGATTTCTTCTGCAGCCACTTCTTCCGTATCCACTTCACGCTCAATGTTTGCCGTTTCAATTGTGCTTTGTACCATACGGCCTGCCACAATGAAAACCGTACCCATTCCTACAAATATAAGCGTGTTAAGCGGTGTAATAATACCCAGAATACCAATTGTCGCACCTACCAGATACAAGGCTCTCGGTATTCCGAAAAGCTGCCCGATTAACACATTACCAAAGTCAGCATCCTTGCTTCCCTTGGTTACCAAAATACCCGTTGCAAGAGAAATTAACAAAGAAGGAATCTGTGATACCAGACCATCACCAATGGTAAGTACACCATAGTGATTCAGCGCATCTCCTGCCGCCATTCCGCTTCTCAGCATTCCCATGGCAATACCGCCGATGAGGTTTACAAAAGTAATAATCAGACCCGCTACGGCATCTCCTTTTACATACTTCACCGCACCGTCCATGGAACCAAAGAAGCTTGCTTCTTCCTGAATTTTGTCTCTTCGTCTCTTGGCTTCTGCGTCATTAATCGCACCGGTATTTAAGTCCGCATCAATTGCCATCTGTTTACCGGGCATGGCATCCAACGTAAAACGTGCTGTTACTTCAGCTACACGCTCCGAACCTTTATTGATTACAAGGAACTGGATTAAAATCAAAATAATAAAAACAATAAAACCAATTACAATATCGCCGCCACCTACGAACTGTCCGAAGGTAGTTACAACGTTACCCGGATTCCCCGTATATAAAATGAGCTTTGTAGAAGAAACGTTCAAACCAATACGGAAAATCGTGGTGAATAACAGCATCGTCGGATAAAACGACATATCCAGTACTTCCGCTGAAAACATAACGGCAAATAAAATCAAAAATGCAATTCCGATATTCAATGCCAGTAATATATCAAGCAACCAGGAAGGAATTGTTACAATAAACATGATAAAAGCAGTCAAAATATAAAGTGCCACGCCAAGATCTGCTTTTTTGATTTTCATGTCATTTCCTCCTTCCTATCGTTTTCATTTTTATGTCATTCCCCATTTTCTTTTATGCGGATTGCCTAATTTTGTTTTCACTCTACCTGCATTCATCACAGCTTGCCTTGCAGCTGATATACATATGCAAGTACATTTGCTACCGCCTCATATAATTCCGGCGGAATTTGTGCGCCAATATCCACATTCGCATAAAGCATTCTTGCAAGCGGCTTATTTTCCACGATTTCTATTTTGTGCTCTTTTGCCACTTCCTTTATCTTCTGTGCCAGATAATCCTCACCTTTTGCAATGACAACAGGTGCAGGATACAATTGCGAATCATATTTTATCGCCACTGCATAGTGCGTCGGGTTGGTAATAACAACATCTGCCTCCGGCAGCTGCTGCATCATCCTTCTTCGGGAAGCCTCCTGCATTCTCTGCTTCTGCTTACCTTTAATCTGAGGATCCCCTTCCTGCTCCTTGTATTCTTCCTTGATTTCCTGCTTGGTCATTTTCATATCATTGTTAAATTTCCACTTCTGATATACATAATCTGCCAAAGCAAGAATCATATAAATGGCTGAGATTTGTATTCCCAGTCCGATTACTAAATCCCCAATTCCCGTAAGTGCTGTTCCAAGCGGCATCTGAGGCAGCGCAAAAAACAATTCGTAGCGTTTTTTTATGTAAGACCATGCTACCCATGCTATTAAAATAATTTTAGCAATAGATTTAATAAGCTCTGCAACGGAATTTGCTGAAAGAATCCTTTTAAAGCCACTAATCGGATTTAATCTGCTGAGTTTAGGCTGTAATGGTTTTATCGTCGGATACCATTTCACCTGAATTACATCACTTATAAAAGCCACTACGAATCCAACAATAAAAACAGGCGCAGAAACAATTACAATCCGCATTACGGCAAACGAAAGAAGCGAATACATATTGCCGGATGGAGTTGTTCCGTTTGGCATGGTAGCAAGAGACGGTATTTTGTCATAAACCCCTCTGAACAGCTCTCCCAAACCTGTCCCCATATTGCCAATCCAGACTTTCAGTAAAACAAATAATGCTAACAGACATAATCCATTCGCAATTTCTTTGCTCTTGGCAACCTGCCCTTCCTTTCGGGCATCTCTTAACTTTTTCTCGGTAGCCGGCTCAGTCTTTTCTCCGCCGGGGCCTTCCTTTGCAAAAAACTGCAGATTATATTCTAATATCACATCATCGCCTCAACAAATGAAACTGTCATCTTCTTTGCTTCTGTAAAAATTATATCCGATGCAATCGGAAGAAGCCCTATTGTCACAAAAATAATAACCAATCCCACTAAAATCTTTAATTGCAGACCAACTGCAAACATATTCATCTGTGGAGATACCTTTGCCATAATACCGAGCACCACATTCAAAAGCAGTGTTGCCGCAAATACCGGAAGACATATCCGAAATCCGACACTGATATATTCACTCATAAAAACTGCCATGGCATTTAACAGCTTCTCCGAATGAAATATTGCCCCATTTACCGGAATCAGTCGGTAACTATCTGACAAAGCACCCAGTACATACTCGTACATTCCACTTAGTAAAAGGATAAGTGTTACAAAATACTGATACATCGTACTGGTAATGGTTGTCTGGCTTTTCGTCGCAGGGTCTATCATTGTTACCATGGAAAACCCGATTTCCATATCTGCCACAGCTCCTACTAAAGCCAAAATAGACATACAAAGATTCGAACCCATTCCAATCAGTATGCCTGCAAGTGCCTCCCTTATTACAATTATCGCATAACCCATTACCGTTTCATATTCCACTTCTGCATGTGGACTGGTGGCACCATATAACAGCACGGAAACTGCTACTGCCAGTGCAATTCTATACCTGTTCGGTACATGGCTCATACTAAAAAAGGGGACAATATATATAAAACATGATACTCTTACGAGCACCAGCAAAAAGTATTCCAAATCGGAATAAGAAATTGAAATATCTAACATACGTCAAATGTCACTTCACATAAACATTAAAATCAGACCACAACATTACCATATAATCCGTTACTGTCACGAGCATCCAATGTCCCAACAACATAATAGACAAAAAAATAGCCAGTATCTTAGGAACAAAAGTAAGCGTCTGCTCTTGTATCGAAGTAACCGTCTGAAAAATACTGATAATCAGACCTACTATAAGCGACACAAGCAATATTGGTGCTGATACTTTAATAATGATAAACAGCGTTTGACTGGCTATTGCAACGACATCATCAATTGTCATAGTAGTCTCCTTTCTCAGTTTTATTTCCTATCCTGTAGTTCTTGTCCGAATTTCTTATAATTCAGACAGGACTCAGAACGTTTTCACAAGATTTACGATAATCAGATTCCATCCGTCCGCCAACACAAACAACAGAATTTTGAACGGCATGGAAATCGTCGTCGGCGGCAACATCATCATACCCATACTCATCAAGGTCGAAGCAACCACCATATCTATAATCAAAAACGGAACATAGATAATAAAGCCTATAATAAACGCAATCCTAAGCTCACTAATCATGAAGCTCGGAATTAAAACAGAGGTCGGAATATCCTCCAATTCACCACTCCATTCTGTACGCGATATTTCCATAAACATCTGTACATCCTTTGTCTGCGTCTGGTTATACATAAATTCCCTAAGCGGTTTCACTCCCGCCTCTAACGCTTCCTCCTGCGTAATTGTACCATTGTCAAACGGTACAATTGCCTGCGTATAAATCTCCGTAATCGTAGGCTGCATAATAAAAAACGTCAGAATCAGTGCAAGACCAATAATCACCTGATTAGGCGGTGCAGTCTGGGTTCCGAGTGCCGAACGAGTAAAATGAAGCACGATAACACACCTTGTAAAAGCAGTCATCATGATAATAATCGTCGGCAAAAGGGCAATCACTGTCAATGTAAGTAATATTCTCAGTGCTCCCGCAATCGTTCCATTTCCGTCATCATATGTAATTGTAACCGTATTTGCGATATTCAGCTCTCCTAACTCTTCCGGTGTCTCTGCAGTCCCTGCATCCCTAATAGACGTGCTGGTATCTGTTGTTCCTGTCAAATTGGAATCAATATACTCAGACGCATCTGTCTGCATCGGAATACAGATAAAGAATATGCCCACCGTAAACAGCAGGCATAATACTTTCTGAATTCGCAGTCTGGAAAACAACATTTTCATTTAACCTTCTTTTCCTTGACCTTATCAAGTAATTCTCCGAAATTCACTTTTACATTAGCTGAAGTATCGCGCACAACAATATCATCCTCGCTCAATTCAGCCAGAAATGTAACCGTTTCTTTTGCAATGGCAATAGCCATATATTTTTCTGTAACACGAACAATCTGTATATACTTGTCCGGTGCTATTCGAAACGATTCAATCACTTCGATATTACCACCGTTCATCTTGCCTTTTTGGAAGTTTGCGGTCCACTTCGTCACACCATATGTAAGTGCAAGAACAAAGACAAATATAATAATGACCGTTACAAATTGTACTGCGGAATTAACATCCATCGACAAAAGCGGCATATTAACCAATAACCTTCTTTACCGCTTCGAGTACACGGTCAGCCTGGAATGGTTTTACAATAAAGTCTTTTGCACCAGCCTGAATAGACTCGATAACCATTGCCTGCTGTCCCATAGCAGAACACATGATAACTGTTGCAGACGCATCAGCAGCTTTAATCTTTTTAAGAGCCTGAATACCATCCATTTCCGGCATTGTAATATCCATGAGTACTAAATCCGGTTTCAATTCGCTATACTTTTCTACAGCTTTTGCACCGTTTTCCGCTTCGCCTGCCACATTATAGCCATTCTTTGTAAGAATGTCTTTAATCATCATTCTCATGAACGCCGCATCGTCACAAATCAAAATATTTTTTGCCATTTCTAATACTCCTATCTATGTTTTACTCTATTTAATAATTTCTGTTACCCTCACACCAAAGCTCTCTTCGATAACAACAACCTCTCCCTTTGCGACCAGTTTTCCATTTACCAGTACGTCAACAGGTTCGCCGGCAATTTTATCCAGCTCGATAATTGTACCCGGTGCAAAGTCAAGCACCTCGGAAATTGCTTTTTTCGTCCGGCCAAGTTCTACTGTAACCTCCAGCGGAACATCCATAATCAAATCAATGTTCGCTGACGATGCCATTCCATCAAATGCACCGGAGAAATTCTGGAACTGTGCCGGCTGAATATTCATATTCTGCATTGGCATGCTTGGCATCGGCATTCCCATGCCTGCCATTGGCATACTCTGCATCGGCATACCCTGCATTGGCATTCCCTGCATCGGCATGTTCTGCATCGGCATTCCCATACCTGCAAGTCCCATATCACCCATTGGCATCTGCATTTGTGGCATAGCACTCATATCCATTGCCGGAGCAGGAGGAATATCCATTACCGGTGTCGGTGTAGGCATTGGTGCCGGTGTCGGTATTTCAGGAACAGGTTCCGGTTCTGCTGTTCCCAAAAACGTACTGCAAAGATATCTTGCAAAATCTGCCGGATAGAGTTGCATGATTGTACTGTCTACCAGTTCATCAATCTGCATTCTAAATGCAATTTTTACAAATGCACCTCCAAGGAACGGAGCAATATCACTTCCTGATTTAACGCTTGTAAGATCTATCAGACTTGACTCCGGTGGACTGATGTCAATCATCTTTCCAAGCATGGTTGCCAAGGATGTTGCTGACGCTCCCATCATCTGGTTCATGGCTTCGGAAATCGCACTTAAATGCAATTCTCCCAGTTCCCCATCTGTAGCGGTTCCGTCACCACCCATCATAAGATCTGTAATAACCTTAACGTCTGATTCTTTTAATATCAGAATGTTATGTCCATCCAAACCTGCTGTGTATTTAATCTGAATAAATACACAAGGTCTTTCATAGACTTCTATTACATTTTCCCATCTTGCCTGTGTAACAACAGGAGTTGTAATATTTACTTTTCGATTTACTAACGAATACAATGTTGTAGCCGCGGAACCCATACTGATATTGGCAATTTCACCAATCGCATCACGTTCCACTTCACTGATAATCGCTTCATCATCACTTACCGCTGCCGCCGGCTCAAAAGGATCTGCCGACAGGGCTGGCTGGTCACTTGCTTGTAGATCATTTAAATCAATCGAACCGTTATCAATACCGTTAAGCAGGGCATTAATCTCATCCTGCGATAACATTCCATCCACGTCTTTAGTCCTCCTCTCTTATTACCGATGTTACCTGAACTGCATATTTATCTTTGCTATTTCCCGGTACTGCGGTAAATTTTCTTATATTTCCAACATAAACGGATAAATCTCCATCCACATCGGTATCCAGCCTTATTATATCTCCTAGCTGTAAATTTACAAAATCTATTACGGAAACACTGCTTCTGCCGAGAATTGCTTTTAACGGAACATCCACTCTCTTAATAAGTGCTTCAATATGCTCCTGATACTCTTCATCGTTGACATCCTGCATCGTAGAGAACCAGTATTTCGTATTTAACTTATCCATAATGTTTTCCAGTGTAAAATACGGAAGACATATGTTCATAAGTCCTTCTACATCACCAATCTTGATATTAAGCGTTACAATTGCAATCATATCACTCGGTGAAATAATCTGTGCAAACTGAGGATTTGTTTCGATTCGTTCCAAAATCGGCTCAATATCCACTACATTTTTCCATGGCTCACGTAAATGAGACATGCAGATAACCATCAGTTTTTCCAGAATAGTCATCTCTATTTCCGAGAACTCTCTTGCTTTATCCAAAGGTTCTCCCTGACCGCCAAGCATCCTGTCTATCGCTGCAAAACCGATATTTGGCGACAATTCCATAATAATATTTCCGACAAGCGGATTAAAATTGATAATCGATAAAATAACCGGATTTGCCAACGCATTGGTAAATTCCGAGAAGGTTACTGTTTCCGAACTGTTAACAGATACCTGAACATTCTTTCTTAAATAAACAGGAAGGTTAGTAGATAAGAGTCTTCCGTAATGTTCGAAAATAATTTCCAGTGTACGAAGATGCTCTTTGGAAAACTTAGCTGGACGTTTAAAATCGTAGTCTTTGACCTGTTTTTCATTCACATCCTGTATTTGCTCTGCGTCAATCTCTCCGGTACTTAGCGCTGCCAGCAGATTGTCTATCTCTTCCTGGGACAAGACTTCGCCCATACTAGTCCCCCCTTCCTTATGATTTTTATGTTCTGATTACTTCAAAATCCCGATTTAAGGAGCACTCGCCATCCTAAATTTGCTACGCAAATAGCGAGTGCGTAGGTCAGGATTTCTTCAAAATCCTGACATTAGCTCCACTTCACATCTGAAAATGCAACCTGATAAATGAATTCGGAATCAAACAAATCCTGTACACGTTTCAAAACGTCCTTCTTAACTGCTTCCGTGTCTGCCTGAATTTCTTCCAGCGTATAACTTCCAATAACGTCAATCACTTCGTTTTTAATCAGACTTTCTTTTTCAGCAATAGTCTCTCCGTATGTTTTATAGCCTTTATCTTTGATATTCATAGCAAGGGATACGGACACAACATAGTAGTGGTCTTTTCCGTCCGCACCTCGTTTCAGCGGAATTGTCATAGCGTCCACAATATCATAAGTAGCTGTGTTTTTCATCTCAACTTCTACATTCTCTTCTTCACCGGAAGCATCTTTGGCAAGCTCCATATCCAGTGCTGATGCAATGCTGGTTACCATATCTGCTGTTTTCTTATTTGTACTTGTTACAGAAAGCATCATAATGCTTGTCAGTATGATGTTCACTATAAGCAGTGCCAGAATAATAATAGATATCAAATTTTTCTTCATTTCGTTTCCTCTTAGTTCTGACTGGATATTTCGTTATAAATCCTGATTTCTACACGTCTGTTCTTTTGTCTGCCCTCTTCTGTAGCATTATCCGCTATCGGAACATATTCTCCTCGGCCTGCATTTTTTATATGTGCCGGATCAAGATTTGTCACAGACAGTAGATAATTAAATACAGATATAGCTCTCGCGCTACTAAGCTCATTATTACTTGCAAACCTGCTTGTTGAAATCGGTACATTATCCGTATGACCTTCTATTTCAATCGTTCCGGCTGCGTAACGCTCTAATATAACACCGACTTTATCAAGAACCGGCAATGCTTCTTCACGAAGCTCTGCACTTCCTGATGCGAATAAAAGCGAACCCTTCATTGTCAGCTGAACATACTGGGCAGTTACCTGCATGTCCACTTCATGATTCAGTTGATTTTCATTCAAAGCCTCTTCCACCTTTTCCGCAAGTGCTTCCGATTGCTTTAACCCTTCCGCTTCTATTTCACTTTGCAGGTCATCCACCTGTTCTTCCATCGGATTATTTTCTGCAGTCTGACCTACACTGTTCATATAATTATCCAGTTCTGTCAACTGGCTGATTCCGTTTGCAATTAAGGCTCCTTCACCGATACTTGTTGTTCCCGCTGAAAAAACGCTGAACGTCTGTGAAAAGGACGCCGCAATCAACTCAAATTTCTGTGCATCTACAGTTGACATAGAGAATAACAATACGAAGAAGCACAATAACAAGTTCATCAAATCGGCAAACGTATTCATCCATGGCGCAGCGCCTTTTGGTGGCTCTTCCGCTTTTCTCTTAGCCATCTAATTCACCGCCTTCATCACCATTACCTCTATCCTGTGGTGCCAGGAAGGATTTCAGTTTTTCTTCAATAACTCGTGGATTTTCTCCGGCCTGAATGGATAACAGACCTTCTATCATAATCTCTTTCAGCTGCATTTCATCATCATTCTTTGTTTTAAGCTTTGTAGCAACCGGAGTTGCAATCCAGTTTGCCAAAAGAGAACCATATAACGTTGTAATAAGAGCAACCGCCATAGCAGGACCGATTGAGTTCGGGTCATTCATATTTTGGAGCATGTTGATAAGACCAACCAGAGTACCAATCATACCCCAGGCAGGTCCCATTGTCGCAAGATTTTCCCAAAATGAGATTTTTGTCTTATGTCTTCCATCTGTGCTGACAAGCTCTGTTTCCATAATTGCACGAACAAGTTCCGGATCCGTACCGTCTACAATTAACAAAATACCTTTTTTCAAAAAGATATCGTCGATATCATTCGCAGCTTCTTCCAGAGATAACAACCCTTCTTTACGTGCCACATTCGATAATTCGATAATTTTGTTAATAACCTCCTGTGTGTTTAAAGCAGTCTCTTTCAGGACAAGACCAAAGCTCTTGATTCCGGCTTTAAATTCCGTCATCGTAACAGAAGCTAAAACACAACAGAACGCACCACCGAAAGTAATCAGTGCTGACTGGAAATCCAAAAAGTTTAAAAGAGCAGCAAAGCCATTACCAGCCACAATCGCGATGAAAACTAATACAATACAGACTATAAAACCTATCAATGAAGCTATATCCATCGCTCTTCTCCTTACAAACTTCTGTAAAAAACTACAGAAGTATCCTTTCTATACGATTTTACTAAATTTTTGTACAATTGTCTACTTTGATTTACAACTTTTGCATCAAGAACCACAATACTTTGTGTTTTTTTTGTTAATCACACCTAAAAAACACCATTTTTTGTGTTTTTATACGGAATGTCGAAAAGGCATTTGCCGTTTTTCGACAAATGCCTTTCCTATTTTCAATTGTTTTTGTCCGCATTATCCATGCCTATTTACTCTTTACAGATTACAGATTATCGTTTCAGATTGGTAAGTTCTTCCAGCATGGTATCTGAAACAGTGATAACACGGCTGTTCGCCTGGAATCCACGCTGCGTTGTAATCATGCTTGTAAATTCAGCAGATAAGTCTACGTTTGACATTTCCAGCACACCGGTTGTAAGATAACCGCCATCTGCGGTAAAGTCTACACCAATACCATCGAATTCGCCGGAGTTCTGTGTTGCTGTATATAAGTTATCTCCTTCTTTGGATAAACCGGAGGCGTTTGCAAAAGCCGCACCTGCAATCTGTCCAAGAAGCTTGCTCTGACCATTGTCGTATGTAGCGTAAATCATACCGTTATTCTGAACGGATACGCCTGTCATGTTACCAAGCTTTCTACCTGCGTTGTAGCCTTTCTGGTCACCGTTGTATGCGCTGATAGTAGATGTACCTTCGTTGTTTACGTTGGAAGATGCACTGAAGTCCACAGTAATATCCTTAAAATTTGTAGCCTCCGGTCCTGTAAATTTCAGAACTGCCGTACCATTAGTTGAACCGCCAACCTCGATAAAAGATCCATCTGTTGTGCTATAGCTTAATGTAACAGCACTATCCACGTAATATCCGGCTTTTTCTATTTCTAAACTTGCTTCCGGCGTTCCTGCTGTGAATCCGGTATTAATTACATCATAAATATTTTCCGTCTTAATAGAATCCAGCTGTCTATCTTCAGGTTTTTTATCCGCAAGTTTGTCCGCTGTCCAATAATTCACGGAATATGTTTTCAAATCAGCTCCCGTAACACCGGCTCCTGCAACTGCTTCTGCTACGAAATTCCACTTTTCATCTTCTGTAAGATTCGCAGAAATATCATTGCCATCAGCATCTTTAAAACCTGCCGCTGTCATAGTCCCATCCTGTGCAATAGTAATAGACTGTGCAGGTGTTGTATTATCTTTTGTTATCGTATAGCTGTTTGTACCACTTGTAATAGTATAGTTATCCTGTGAAAGTTTAAGTGTTCCGGCATCAGCAACAAAAGATCTGCTTTCAAATCTCGCTCCGGATTCTTCTGTAATATCTTTACCGTTTTCATTAAGTAATGCGACAAGCTTACATGTATATTGACCACTCGGACCGCTTGCAACAACTGATAACTTCGCTGTATATTTGTAACCCAGATTATCGTAGAAGTTCAGGTTCATAATCTTTCCGTCAGGAGAGTTTACTTCTGTACTGTTTCTATCGATGATACCGGAAATATAAGCTGCTGTTGTAGCTTCCGGCGGATAAGTCATATTTGCCGCACTCATAATGCGGAGAGCAGAAACCGTATCCTGTTTGATATCTCCCGTATTCGGATCAACCTGCCAACCCATTACGTTATAGCCTGTAGCAGACATAACGAGGTTACCGGCTGCATCAACCATGAAAGAACCGTCTCTTGTAAAATATGTATTATTTCCGTCACTTACAACGAAGAAGGATTCGCCTGTGATAGACATATCGAAAGGTTTATTTGTTGTTTCTGCAGAACCGGATGTTGTGATTGCTGTAGAAATCGCACCTGTCTTAACACCAAGACCAATCTGTTTCGCATTCACACCACCAGTACCGGTTGCTGCGTTTGGTCCAGAAGCTGTAGATGTTGTCTGATAGAAAATTTCATTAAAAGTTACAGACTGTGATTTGTATGCAACTGTATTTACGTTTGCGATATTGTTACCAATAACGTCCATTTTCGTCTGATGTGTTTTAAGACCAGCCACACCAGAATACATTGATCTCATCATAATGAATTGCCTCCTGTTTTTCTAAGAGGTGCCGTTTCGTTCCATCTGTCGGTCAGGAACGTTTGCTTCCTTGTGAGGTCCAGCTAAATTATTACGGCTCCATCTATGTTTGTAAAAATATTATCCTGTGTTTCACTTTGCTCCATAGCTGTTACTACGGTATTGCTAGGTACATTTACGATAAATGC